>JAIENH010000310.1 GCA_019751475.1 Cyclobacteriaceae bacterium | reverse complement strand
CATATAGTTGTTTTGAAATGATTCTGGTGTTACTCCTGTACAAAACTGTTCAATTGAATTTATTGCATCCAAAATATGATCAAGCCGCTCCTTGTCACTCAGCTGACTTTTCATAAATAAGTTTTTTGTCTTTTTCAATATAAGGACGCAGTCGGGCAGAAAGACCTTTTTCGGAAATGAGATCAACTTTTTTACCCAATAAACTTTCTAAGCCAAGCTGAATGGAGACGAATTTGTAAAGCCCCACATGCTCGTCCAGCTCAACCAGGATATCGACATCGCTGTTATCATTTTGCTCACCACGAGCGTATGATCCAAACAAATAACCTTTGCGTACCGGTTGATTTTTTAAATAATTTTGAATGAGCTTTATGTATTCCATTTTGGATTATTCTCGGGTAGGCAAAGATAGGAAAAACCATCGCGTTAACGATCCGTTGCCGTCTTCAAAAAGATTAGTAGTGAATGTGAGATAAAAGATTTAAAAAATCTCAAGTATTACTTTTAACACTATTTTTGTATTCCTCTAAATCAAAAATCATACTTCATAAATCCTATGAACTTCCGCATCGAAAAAGACACCATGGGCGAGGTGCAGGTACCTGCCGATAAATATTGGGGCGCACAAACCGAGCGCTCGCGCAACAACTTTAAAATCGGCCCCGAGGCCAGTATGCCCAAAGAAATCATTTACGCCTTCGGCTACCTGAAGAAAGCCGCAGCTATGGCCAACCACGAGTTGGGCGTATTGGCATCCGATAAAAAAGATTTAATCGCGAAAGTGTGCGATGAAATTGTGGCCGGAAAATTAGATGACCAGTTTCCCCTCGTCATTTGGCAAACGGGCTCGGGCACACAGAGCAACATGAACGCCAACGAAGTAATCGCTTACCGAGCCCACGTGCTGAGCGGTGGCAAACTCACGGACGAGAAAAAAGTATTGCACCCCAATGACGATGTAAACAAATCGCAAAGCAGCAACGATACGTATCCTACCGCCATGCACATTGCAGCCTACAAGCAAGTGGTAGAAATTACATTGCCGGGATTACAAAAGCTGCGAGACACTCTTCACAAAAAGTCCATTGACTTCAAGGCGATCGTAAAAACGGGGCGCACGCATTTTATGGATGCCACACCACTCACGCTCGGCCAGGAGTTTAGCGGGTATGTGCAACAAATCGACAACGGCATTCGCGCTATCAAAAATTCGCTGGAAGCAGTAAAAGAATTGGCATTGGGCGGCACGGCCGTTGGCACGGGATTGAACACACCTAAAGGCTACGATGTGTTGGTGGCAAAGAAAATTGCTGAGCTTACAGGTCTTCCTTTTGTAACTGCTCCCAACAAATTTGAAGCACTGGCTGCTCACGATGCGATGGTAGAATTATCTGGTGCGTTGAAGCGCGTAGCTGTTTCTCTAATGAAAGTAGCCAACGACATCCGCATGTTGAGTTCGGGCCCGCGCAGCGGTATTGGTGAAATCGTCATTCCCGATAACGAACCCGGCTCGTCTATCATGCCGGGCAAAGTGAACCCCACACAACCCGAAGCCATTACGATGGTGTGCGCCCAGGTCATCGGCAACGATGTGGCTGTGTCCGTAGGCGGCAGCATGGGTCACTTCGAACTCAACGTGTTCAAGCCTGTGATTGCGGCCAACGTGTTGCAAAGTGCGCGACTCATTGGCGATGCGTGCATAAGCTTTACGGACAAGTGTGCCGTGGGTATCGAGCCCAACCTGCCCATCATCAAGCAACACATGGAAAACTCACTGATGCTCGTCACGTCACTCAACACACACATTGGCTACGAAAATGCCGCCAAGATTGCCAAGAAGGCGCACAAAGAAAACAAAACACTGCGCGAAGCTGCCGTTGAGTTGGGCCTCGTGACCTCTGAGCAATTCGATCAGTGGGTACGGCCCGAGAAAATGGTTTGATTGTTGATTTGTGATTTTGGATTTATGATTTAGGGTGAGCGGCCCCTCATCACCTACCACACAAGTCCACCCGGCTTCGGCCGGGCTGTCGCTACTCGCCAGCCTTCTTCGGCCCGCCACTTGCCTTCGCGAAGCGTTTTGGCGAAGCAAGGCCGAAGCGCGCAAAGGCTGGGCTCAAACATGCGCTCCATCCCTGGCCGAAGTGATTTTCAATTGCCTTTGAATTTCAATTTGAAACATCTAATTTTCATTTATGAAATCAAGCATTAAAAAGTCAGCATCACCACGGTTAACCATGCCTGGTGAAGCGCTGACCGCTGAAAAATTCAAGAAAGAGGTGAAAAAAGCAGAGAAGGGCCCTTTTTACACCATCAGTGAATCAAAGAAATTAATTGATGAATGGAGGCGGCAAAAGCACTCCCGGTAAAAATCTCCAATCAGTTTAGTCAGGACGTAGAAGAAGTTTATCAATACGGTGTTGAAACCTTTGGAATAATTCAAACACAACGTTACGAGCAACAAATCTGGCAACTCACAGAGCGACTCTCCACCGATTACTATCTTTTCCCGGAGTGTTATCATTTAGAAACTGTTTCGAAAATGTATAGGTGGATTATTCTGGATGCCCATCTTTTGATTTATCGCGTCACCAAAAAAGAAGTTCAAGTATTGCGATTGATTCACGCCAGCAGAAGCATCACTAAGATCAAAGCCTCCAGAAGCCTTAGATTTTAAATTCTTCAAATGAGATCTTTTTTCCTGTTTTTGATTTTCACTTTTACCTTGTGCACGTCCTGCAAAAAAGACGACCCCGCGCCATCACAAACATTTGTCACAGGCTGGAATGAAAATCTTACACTCACGGTAGGCAGTCAAACTCGCTACTTTCGGGTTTATCAGCCGGCCGGCATGGCTGCCAATGCACCGGTGTTAATCTTATTGCATGGCGGATCGCAAAGCATGACGGAGATTTTTGCCGCCACAGCAGGAGGCACACGTGTGTGGCAGCAGGTGGCCGATGATGAAAAGTTTTTGGTGGTAGTGCCCAACGGTGTCGATGCCTCCAACAACGCCAACGGTACCAATCAAAGCTGGAACGATTGCCGCCCGTTGACATCCGCTAACCCGGGCTTCTCCGCTGCCGATGATGTGGCCTTCATCAGCGAGTTGATTGAGTGGACAAAAAAATCATTCAAGGTTGACAACACGCGCTTCTATGTATCAGGAGTTTCAAATGGGGGCTTGCTCAGCTACCGGCTCGCAGCCGAACTCAATTCCAAAATTGCAGCCATTGCTCCATTCATTGCCAACCTTCCCGATCCATCGGAATGCAGCGCGCCCTCTGCACCCATGCCTATGATGATTTGCGTTGGCACGCTTGATCCGCTCATGCCTTTTCTCGGAGGCAATGTCGCGGTCAGCAACCGTGGCACCGTAAAATCTACGGCCGAGACACTCAACTTTTGGCTGGCCAACAATGGGGTGCTCATCACCGATGTCATCACCACCAACTTACCCGACCTCAACACCACCGACAACAGCACCATTGTGAAGCGCGCCTTCGGCTCCTCAAATCCCGCCAAGGAAATTGAACTTTACACCGTAGTAGGCGGTGGGCATTGCATGCCGTCCATTGCCAACCCGCTGTTAGTTGCAAGTGAGGCAGCGGTTGGCCCACAAAACAAAGACATGGAGGGCGCCCGCGTAGCGTGGGATTTTTTGAAGCAGCATAAAAAATAACTTCATGAAAAAATGTTGGGTGCTGGTGTGGTTGGTGTTGTTTCAGTGCAGCGATAAATCTTCGCCCGACAATACACCTGCGCAGAATATTTCTATTTCCGTAGCGCCCAATCAAACCGATGCAAACTATTCGTCCAGCGATTTAAATCACTATGTGGTGCGCAACAACAAAGTGCACCTGAACAAACTCTTGCTTTTCATTGGCGGAAGTTTCAGCGACCCGAAGAGTTACAACCTCATTTGCGATCAGGCAGCTACGTTTGGCTTGGATGTCATCAGCTTGTCGTACCCCAACGATGTGGCCGCGGCCCCGCTGGGTAGCAGTTCAAACCCGCTCATTTTTGATACCTACCGTGACGAAGTCTGTTTTGGCAACCCGGTAAGCAATGTGGTGACAGTCGATGCGCTTAACAGCATCGTTACGCGTGCTACCAAGTTGGCGGTTTATCTGAAGACTAATTTTCCTGACGAAAACTGGGGACAATATCTCACGGCTGGCAACAGCCTACAGTGGAACAAAATCATCGTCTCCGGCCATTCGCAAGGCTCGGGTCACGCTTGTTATTTAGGCAAAAAGAATCTTGTCGATCGTGTAGTGATGCTCTCCGGGCCTAACGACTACAGCACGTTTTTCAATGCGCCCGGCAACTGGCTTACACAAAGTGGAGTCACACCGCTGTCGCAACAGTTTGTGCTCTTACACACACGCGATGAAATTGTGCCATTCAATTTTCAGGTGGCCAATGTGCGCGCACTGGGTTTACTCGCGGCTTCTGACAATCCCACACTGGTCGATAACCTGGCAAGCCCTTACAACAATGCACGAGCGCTGTCATTAAACATACCTGCCATCTCCTTTCACAACTCCACCGTGGGCGCCAACGCCATCTTGCCCAACGTGTGGAAGTATATGTTTACGGGGCAGTAGTATCCATTGCCATTTGCTTTTTAGATACCAATCGGTATCTTTGTACCATGCGTGATCCGGAGGCTACGAAAGAAACCATTCTACGAAAGTCGGGTGTATTGTTTAACACCAATGGCTACAAGGCCACGTCTATTAGTCATATTACGGACGCCACAGGTTTCACCAAAGGCGCCATCTATCGCCACTTCACCAACAAAGACGAGCTTGAGCGGGAGACCCTGGCATTTTTGTCGGGCATTTTGTTTGTCAAGTTGCGTGAGGTTATTAAAAATGAAGAGACCGCGCCCGCTAAATTGAAAGCCATCTTCCGCTATTTTGAAAGCTATATCTCCAATCCTCCGCTCAAGGGTGGATGCCCCTTGCTGAATGCTGCCATCGAAGCCGATGATGCTCACCCAGGGCTAAGAAAGGAAGCACTCAAAACGCTTACTGTCTTGCGCGAATCGGTCATCAATATTTTGCAACGAGGTATTGAGCATGAACAGATAAAACCCAACATTGACAAAGAATATTACGCTACACTGATCATCGCATCGCTGGAGGGAGGCATTATGATGAGTAAGCTGCACGGCAACAACGATGATATCCGCAAAGTGATCAAGCACCTGAACCATCAATTAGCCGAAATAGAAAACTAAAAAATTTTATTCGCATAGATACCAATCGGTATCTTAAAATCGACATGCTATGAAAAAGATAATTGCAAGAATGATCGGTCTGTATTTGAATGTGCTGGCCCTCGTAGCGCCTGCGCGGGCAGCCCGCAAAGGATTTGCATTGTTCTGTCGCCCGTTTCGAGGCAAGCTCCTTGATCATCATATTGCATTTTTAAACACGGCTCAAAAATTTGAAGTCGCCCTCGGTAGCGAAACGATTCAGGCTTACCGGTGGGGCACAGGTGATAAGAATATTCTGCTGCTCCACGGATGGCAGAGTCACAGCTTCCGGTGGAAAAATTATGTGGACGCCTTGGACAAAACACAGTTCAGCATTTATTCCTTTGATGCTCCCGGTCATGGGCTTAGCACAGGTAACTTTCTGACTGTGCCACATTATAGCGAAGCCGTTGTGGCGATTGCAAAGAAGATCGGCAAGCTGCACACGGTGATCGGCCATTCCTTAGGAGGCTTCACGGGCATCTACACATTTTATCATCGCCCTTCCCTTGCTCCGAAGAAAATGGTGGCGATGGCCCCGCCCGGTGAGGCAACGGAGTTCGTGGAGTTTTTTCAACAAGCTTTGGGATTGAGCAATCGATGCATCACGCTGGTGGTGGCGCACTTTGAGAAGACGGTAAACAATTTACCTGCATTTTTTTCGGCACCGCGTTTTGCCGGGTCACTACCCTTTCCTGGACTAATCATTCACGATGAAGAAGACACTGAGACGTTGGTAGTGAACTCCAAAAAAATTCATGCCGCCTGGACCGACTCACAATTGATATTGACCCGTGGAAAGGGCCACAACTTAAAATCCGTAGACGTACTAAAAGATGTAGTAAGGTTCGTTGAAAATTACCAGGAACATGAAGTTTCAGTTCCACAGTGACAGCTATCGGGCCAATAATCGATAAATCATTATTTTTAGTTCACGTAATGATTTATCCTTTAAAGCCTTCCGATTATGAAGATAAAGTCGACCTCCTTTTTTAAAGACGAAAAGAAAGACCTCGAGTCTTTTAGAAACTGGGTTGCACAACTGGAGGAGGCAAACGGAAGAAAATACGAGACGTACGAAATCAAAACCGTCCTCGGCAAAACGCACATCTGGGGCCTGAATACACAAGACACAAGTCTGGATGCGCTGGTAATTTTTCCTGGAGCACGGACAACACCGCTCATCTGGGATTTCGACAAAGGACTTGACCGGTTGAATTTTCCACTGCGAATTTTCATGGTAGAAACAAATGGACTTCCCAATCTGAGTGATGGAAATACACCCGACATCAAATCGCTTGACTATGGTTGGTGGGCAGCCGAGGTAATGGAGCAATTGGGCATTGCTTCTGCCTTTGTAGCAGGAGCTTCCTTTGGCGGACTTATCTGTATGAAGCTTGGTATTGTAAAGCCAGCACTCGTGAGGGCAGCCTTTTTACTAAACCCCGGATGCCTTCAGCCGTTCTCACTTTCGTTTGCTAACCTGTATTACAATCTTCTTCCAATTTTTTCTCCCACGGAGGATAACGTTCGTAAATTTTTAGACAAGGCAGTTTTTTCAAAGCCTAATCACCGACTTTCCGAGCGAGCCGAACAAATGCTGGTTAACTACGAAGTATTTGCCATCAGTCGTTACAAAGACAATACACAAAAGCCGTATTATATGGACAAGCAATTGGCGGAAGCCAACGTGGATTCTTATTTGCTTGAAGGCGACAAGGACTTACTGTTCCCTTATCAAAAATCAATAGACAACGCGAAAAAGCACCTTGCCAAATTGAAGGAGGTAAAAGTATTTGCCGATGTGGGTCACGGTATCGAGACATATGGCCCTGCCATGAACTATTTGGGAGAGAGAATCAAAGCGCTTGCGCGTTGATTTTTAAAAGCCGCTTCACAAGAGCACGATCAAGCACCAATGGTAAATAAAGGTGGGATACCCCTTTCCGGGCAGATTGGGGGCGGTATTTCAAC
>JAIENH010000783.1 GCA_019751475.1 Cyclobacteriaceae bacterium | reverse complement strand
GGTTTAACTGCAAAAAAAAAGAACCCTTTTCAAAAAGGGACACAAAAGTATGCCCAATAAAGTGATTATGCAAGCTGGCGTCAGATTTTACCGGGCGTTGGCTAAAAGTTGCTTGTGTAAGGCGGTAAAGTCCTTAGGATAAGGCGCTTGCCCAACAATGGTTTCGCCCGTAAGGCCCTTGAATTCCAACGAAAAAGCGTGCAGAGCCATCCTTTTTATGAGGGGCTGCTCCTCCGTTTCCTTTTTCATGCGAAAACCGCGCTTGATGGACGACACAAAAAACAGCTTTCCACAGTAGGTTTCGTCACCGGTAATGGGCGCCTTAAGGTAGGCCAAATGAATCCGGATTTGGTGCATCCGGCCCGTCACCGGGCGGCACTCGATAAGCGAATGCTGTGAAAATACTTCCAGGGTTGTAAAGATTGTTTGAGCTGGCTTTCCTTGCGAAGAAATCTTGACTGTGCCATCATTTTGTTTGAAGATCGGCTTGTCCACTAAGCGCTCCTGAAAGTCGTGCTTACCATCCACTACAGCATGATACACCTTCGTTACTTCGCGATGCTCAAACTGAAGGCTTACATGGCGGTAGGCCTCTGCATGCCGGGCGATGGCCAGCACTCCGGAAGTGTCCTTGTCGAGCCGGTGACATACCTGTGATTCCGGTTCATAGGCTTTCGCCAATGCGAGGATATTCGTGCTATCAACTCTGTCTTCCAGTGTAGATACAAACGGAGGCTTATTGATGAGAATGTAGTCGGCATCTTCATGAATAATCAAGTCAGCAAAGCGAAGGGTCTGCGATTTCACGGGACAAAGTTAACCAGACGCGTGAAAGTGTGATGAAGTAAGAGACTGGGATGAAACCAATCTTTCGATTCTTTACCAGTCAACGATGGTGCGGAAGAGGAAAAACAAGGTGCCAGACATGATCGTGACTACGGGAACGGTGAGCACCCAGGCGATGAGAATATTTCGCACCGTATCTACTTGTAAATTCTTTAACCCTTTGCTGGCCACCATGCTACCTGCAATGCCAGACGACAGCACCTGAGTAGTACTCACAGGCCAACCAAACTGACTGGCAGCGCCAATGGTAGCAGCGGCCACCAGCTCGGCACTCGCACCCTGTGCGTAGCTCAAATGTTCTTTGCCGATTTTTTCACCGATCGTCTTCACAATACGCTTCCAGCCTATCATGGTACCGATGCCTAATGAGATGGCGATGATCAAAATTACCCACGTGGGCGAGTAGTCCGTTACTTTGCGCATCTCTTTCATGCTTCGCTGAAGTACTTGGCGATCTGCCTGGCTGATGACTACTGCTTCTTCTTCCAAGAGATGCTTGATATTGCGGTCGATCACGAGAATATCCTTCCGCACTTCAAAGCGATCTTTCTTAGCAATGGCAGATAAACTTGCCACCGGTGTGATGCGTGACGTGAGCTCTCCGGTCAGCGACACCGTCTGCGCCCAGGTCGTGCTGTCAGGCTTTGATAGTGGTCGTGTGTCCATTGAATTAACAACTCGACCAATCTCCGAAAGCGGTGCTCGCAACTTATTAGGAGAAATCTTTTCATTCAACGCAAAGTATGTGGGCACAATACCAATCAATATTAACATGATAAGCCCCACTCCTTTTTGTCCATCGTTTGAACCGTGTGAGTAGCTTACACTTGTGCACGTCATGATAAGAATGGCCCTGATCCAAAATGGCGGAGGCGTGTCTTTCTTAGGTTCTTTGAAAAGACTTTCTCCATATTCTGTTTTGCGCGTGCCAACACGAATCAAAAACATGAGTATGATCGTGAGAGAAAAGCCCAGCAACGGAGAAACGAGCAATGACATGCCACTCTTTTTGGCCTGACTCCAGTCAACTCCTGCTTCTGTTACGCCTGGTAATAAGGAATACGCTATTCCCACACCTAAAATAGAGGCTATCAACGTATGCGAACTTGAGCAGGGTATACCCAAATACCACGTCAGCAAATTCCAAAAGATGGCGCTTAACAGCAGCGCGAACACCATGGATAAACTATGCGTAATGTTTTGATCGATCAGCGATTCTACCGGCAGTAGATTAATGATACCAACCGCCACACTGATACCACCCAGCAACACACCCATAAAATTCCACGCCCCTGACCAAATCACAGCCACCCAAGGCTTGAGCGAATTGGTATAAATAACAGTAGCTACCGCATTGGCCGTATCATGAAAGCCGTTCACAAATTCGAACCCACAGGCCGTGACTAAGCAAATGATCAATAGCAGTGAATACGAGAAATCTAACTCAAACATGATTCAAAAAAGTGACGGTATGGGTAGATGCATTGAAGCAAATGTAAACCAAGTAACGCTTCTCAATATTAAGTAAATGTTACGAATGGGCTGTTACTCTTCATCTTTTACCCGCGGCAATTTAAAGCTAAAGACGGAACCCTTGCCCACATGGCTCTCCACTTCTGCTCGCGTGCCATGTCCTTCCAAGATGTGTTTCACAATGGCAAGCCCCAGACCGGTGCCGCCCTTCTCGCGACTGCGACTCTTGTCTACCCGGTAGAACCGTTCGAATATGCGAGTAAGATGCTGCGTAGGAATGCCTTCACCCGTATCTGTAATAAACGTGGTGATATTTTTTTTGCCATGATCAAAACTTACTGTCACCTCACCCCCATCGAGTGTATAATTGAGTGCATTGGATACCAGATTGGTGACTACTTGTGAGATGCGTTGCCAGTCGGCATAGACGATGAGTTTGTGCTGCGGGTCTGTCAGCTTTAATCGAATATTCTTTTTCTGAGCTTTCTCTTCAAACTGATCAACCACCTCCGTGCAGAGTTTGTACAAGTCGATGGATTCAAATTTCATTTTGATGTCGCCCGTTTCAATTTGCGAAAGCGTGAGCAAGTCTTGCACCAGTATATCCAAGCCATCAAGACTCTTGGCCGCCTTCTTCAAAAACTTATTGCGTACCTGCTTGTCATTCACAGCACCGTCCAATAGAGTGTGCACAAAACCCTGGGCCGCGAATATGGGTGTCTTCAGTTCGTGAGAAACATCGGCAATAAACTCCTTACGGAAAGCCTCCAACTTCTTTAATTCATCAATTTCTTTTTGCTTAAGAGAAGCAAAAGAAAAAATTTCTTCGTTGATGTTTTTCAGCGGATTTAATGCCCCCGACTTATCACGTTTCAATCCTCCCAGTTCTTTCTTTCGAAGCTTGGAGAGCATCTTGTAGATTTTGTTGATCTCACGGAAGATGAGAAATTCTAATACCACATATACTAATAGGTAGGAACCGGAAAAACTGATGACACCCGCCACGATAAGGCCATCGCGGTCTACGCTTTTTACCAGCGAAAGAAAAAGCACTGTCACCAGGGCGATGCACACCGCCAGGAGCAGGGCCATCGTCCGGGCGCTATAGACCATGCGTTAGCTCAGATTGAATTTGTAACCGACTCCTTTTACGGTTGTAATGTAGTCATCTCCAATCTTTTCTCGCACTTTTCTGATGTGAACGTCTACCGTACGGGCCAGCACATATACATCGGCCCCCCAAATATTCTGCAAGAGATCATCGCGGGAGAACACTTTATTGGGGTTTTGGGCCAGGAAAAAAAGCAATTCAAATTCCTTCTTGGGCAGGTTTACTTCCCGGCCTTTTATTTTAATGGTATAGCTGGACCGGTCAATCAGCAGATCGCCCACGGTAATCTGGGAGGCCGGCAGTTTTCCTTTTGAGTCTCTTCTAAATAGCGCCTGAATGCGACTCATAAGCGCCCGCGGCTTGATGGGCTTGGTGATGTAGTCATCGGCACCCACATCAAAGGCGGCCACTTCAGAATACTCCTCCGAACGCGCGGTGAGGAATACAATAAAAGTGTTGATCAGGTCAGGCATGGCCCGTAGCTGGCGACACGCCTCCACACCATCCATGTGCGGCATCATAATATCAAGGAGTACCAACTCTGGCTTGAACTTCCGGGCTATCTCCACGCCCAGTGAACCGTTGTTGGCAATTTTTACTTCGTAGCCTTCCTTGTCGAGATTGTACTTAAGCAATTCCAGTATCGCTTCATCGTCATCCACCACCAGTACTTTGTACGCGGGTTTCTTGCCCATGAATCTTTTGTTGTTTGATGTTCAAAAGTAGCCAGTAATCGCCCAATAAAAAATCAAGGTTATGTTCTTAACAAATCCTTAATTTTTCGGTAACGCACCCTCGATCACAAAAATGGGTAACGCTTTTGATAATAACGGATCATAGCCTTGAGATCGCGATTAAAAATTCTCTCCCAATCTTCCTTCATGGTATCATGCTTTGATTCGTACGTGAGGTAGTTCATAAAGTAGGTGTTGTTGGGCAATCGCTTGGGCGAACGTTTGATGCGCTTGCGCCCGTCACTAAATGTGAGCGTATCAATCGTGTCAACAATCTTCTGAATGAAGGCTTGCTTTTTTTCTTTCTTCACTTCCGTGGAAAGTCCGTCATCAAATGAAGTATAAAGGCTGTCCAATTTTTTGGCAGCCCGCATCATGTGGTCGGATAATTTTCGATAGTCGCCATCGTAGTGTGTAAACTCGCGATACGCCAGTGCCGTGTCGCCCACGGTGCGCAGCAAAAAAAGTGCAGCTCCCTGATCGCCAATGAAAGATGCCAGGTTTTCGTTGAACTCAACACTGTCTTTTACAAAAATGGTAGCGTGCACCATCTCATGAATAATCGTGCTGGCCAGGTCGCCATCGCTGCGTCTTAGCATTCCACTGAGAATTGGATCAGTAAACCATCCGAGCGTACTCCATCCTCCCGGGTTAAGAACACTCACATCCCAACCGGCTTTCTCAAGTCCATCCCTTTCACGCATGGCCTTCTCTTTATCGAAGTAACCTTTGTATGGCACGGAGCCCACCACGGGAAAATGCCACTCTTTCGGTTTGAGTTTAAATTCTTCGCAGGCCGTCACAACCCACATCAGCTCCTCTCCTTTTTGATCATAAAGAGTTGTGTAGTTTTCTGTGTCTTGCAGTCCCAGCGAATCGATGGCAAACTGTCTTGCCTGCTGCACGAGCCGGAGCTTCGTCTTGAGCGAGTCTGGAAAATTCGGATCGTTGAGAAATTCCTCCACGGGTCGCGCTTCGCGGATAATCTTCCATTGCCCCAGCCCCTGCGCAACCCCATAGCTTATCAGCGACCAGAAATAAATACAGAGCGCCACCACTACCAGCAAGACACCAATCAGGATTTTCTTCAGCATGTTATTTTTTTCTCTTCACTAAAAAATACCGGTCGCGGTAGTTGATGTAAAGTCCATAGGAATATTGAAACGACTTGAATGAAAAATCATAGTATGGCTCGTAACGGAGAGTAAGATAGAACCGGTCTGTCACTTTATAATCATATAAAAAGCGAAGGATCAGAAGTTGTGAGCGAGGCTGAATCTTCGATGGGTTAAAAAAAGAAACAGACTCATAAATTTTTCCACCCTGAAAGTTCATGAACTCGCTGCCCTGCCAATAGCTTGCCATCACATCCAGTCCAATACGCGTAGCAAGATTGGCATTGGCATAAAAGCCATCACCATCCAGGTAAGCCTGGCGCGTTTCGGTTATGTCCTTATCGAATACATAAAAACCATTGGCAGTAATATTTTTAATGAAACCAGAAGTGGTGTACGACCAATTTAATCCGGCTGCGTAATTGACCAACGTCTGAATAGGAAGACCCGCCTGATCAAGTTGCCCACCCTGATGACGTGTGAGCACCTGGAACGGTATGCTCCACTCGCTGTTACCGGTTTTCAAAAATCTCTTTTGCAATGAGAGTCCTGCTACCAATTGCTCTTGCCTAGTGTCGCGCCAATATTGCATGTACTGCCAATCTACCCATGCATCCACAAAGAAGTCTTCGCGATTAAGTTGAAACTGCGTTCCTGTCTCAAGTCGGTTGTTGAGCACGCGTTCAAAATCAAATAGCGGCTCAATGAGCCGGTGGTTCAAGCTGCTCTCCAGGTTTCCAAAAATGATGGCGTAATCTTTCTTTTTCCACTTGATGGAAAAGATTGGCGCAGCCGTAGAGAATTTGCTGTTGCCAAAGTCTTTCTGAAAATAGCCACCCGCATCAATGCGGACGTTCTTGGTGAGGTGATAGCTGACGAAGGGTTGAAACTGGTAGCCATACAATGTATAGCCATCGATGGTGGTTTTGAAATATTCGTTGTTCTTGAAAAATCCCAGGGCATTGACCCCCGCATACAGCTTGCCAGAGTCGGCTTCCTCCACAGAAAGGCGGTCTTCAAAAACCCGGTTGTTCAACTGCGCATGACAGAGAAAGGGGGCTCCTGACAACAACCATAAAATGAAAGCGAGATATTTCCGCATGAAATGGCCATTAAGAGGGTTTTCACCCACTGATATGTTAATCAGGCTATTCCATGTGACCTTTAAAAAATAAAACATTAGCACATGAAAGCGCAAATTAAGATTGTTGCCCGTTATTCGTTAACCATTAGCCAGTTAAATCTTTTTTCTGCACGAGCGTCAGACAAACTATTGACTGCACTGATTTTCTTATTATTAACGAAATGGTAATTTCAGCCCCGCATTGAAATTTTTTGCCTCATCGGCAAACCCCAACATCGTAACTACAACTATTTACATATGAGTGATGCAAAAGAAAAACTGAAGGCCCTACAACTGACCCTTGACAAACTGGACAAGACCTACGGCAAAGGCACGGTAATGAAATTGAGTGATGAAAAAGTGATGGACGTGCCGGCCATCTCCACCGGTTCACTGGGCCTGGATGTAGCCTTGGGTATCGGAGGCATTCCGCGGGGCCGTGTTACAGAAATCTACGGACCTGAATCATCGGGCAAGACAACGTTGACCATGCATTGCATTGCCGAGGCACAGCGCAAAGGTGGCCTGGCAGCATTCATTGACGCGGAGCATGCCTTTGACAAGACCTACGCTGAGAAATTGGGTATTGATACCGAAAACTTGCTCATCTCTCAACCCGACAACGGTGAGCAGGCATTAGAAATTGCCGACCACCTCATTCGCTCAGGCGCCATTGACATTATTGTAATTGACTCGGTGGCAGCTCTTGTGCCAAAAGGTGAATTGGAAGGTGAAATGGGCGAAAGCAAGATGGGCCTTCAGGCCCGGTTGATGTCACAAGCA
>JAIENH010000242.1 GCA_019751475.1 Cyclobacteriaceae bacterium | reverse complement strand
ACCTTCACCAAGTCAGTGTGATGGATCGACTCAAAACGCAAAGGTGTTTTATTCTTGTTGGCTTTGTCGCGAATGTTGTCTGTCAGATTCTTGTACAAAAACTCGGCATAAAACGGAGCAATGGGCGACATGAGCTGACCCACCACCATCAAGCATTCATACAAGGTCTCATAGGCAGCTTTTTTATCATTTGATAAATTAATTGGCTCACCATCATGGGACTGATGAGTTGCCTTGCCGTCCGTAGCTTTAGCGAAGGACGGCTGCCAAAAACGCTTACGATTTAGACGCACATACCAGTTTGATAAATGGTCGTTTACAAATTCCTGAATGGCGCGGGCCGCCTGAGTTGGCTCGTATTGATCGTAGGATATGGTGACTTCTTCAATCAGTCCTTGTAGCTTCGAAATAATCCAACGATCCAATGTGGCCAGATTATTGTACGGCACATTATTCATTTCATCTTTCACGAAGCCGTCAATATTCGCGTACAGCGCAAAGAATGAGTAGGTGTTCATCAGCGTACCAAAAAACTTACGCTGCGTCTCCACTAATCCGTTGATATCAAATTTCAAGTTATCCCATGGAGGCGCATTCTCAATCATATACCAGCGCACTACATCGGGGCCAAATTTTTCCAGCGTAGCAAACGGGTCCACTACGTTGCCTTTGCGCTTGCTCATCTTGTTGCCGTCTTTATCAAGCACCAGGCCGTTGGAGATTACGTTCTTAAAGGCTTTGCCGTTGTTGCCAACCAGCGCATTTACTTTCTTTATTTCGTCACTGCTTTCGCTGAGCAACACCGCGATCGCATGAAGCGTGAAAAACCAACCCCGGGTCTGATCCACACCTTCGGCAATGTAATCGGCCGGGTAGGCACTGTTGAAAATATCCTGATTCTCGAACGGATAATGCCACTGCGCATACGGCATGGCGCCCGAGTCAAACCACACGTCAATCAAATCAGTCTCCCGGTACATAGGTTGGCCTGACTTGCTGACTAATACAATTTCATCAACATAGGGACGATGCAAGTCCATTGTCGACAGACCGCTGTCGACCGTTGACTGTCGACCGCTGACCTTCGCAGCCTTTTCAATTTCTTGTTTCAACTCCTCAATCGATCCGATACAAATTTCTTCTTTGCCGTCTTTGGTTCTCCAAATCGGTAGTGGTGTGCCCCAGTAGCGAGAGCGAGACAAATTCCAATCCACCAGGTTTTCCAACCAATTGCCAAAGCGACCCGTGCCCGTTGACTCCGGCTTCCAATTGATGGTTTTGTTTACCGCCACCATCTTGTCTTTGAGTGCTGTGGTTTTGATGAACCAGGCATCGAGTGGGTAATACAACACGGGCTTATCGGTGCGCCAACTGTGCGGATAGGTATGCTCGTACTTCTCGACTTTAAACGCTTTGTTCTCTTCTTTTAAAATGATGGAGATGATGACATCCGTGGTTTTGTAGTCAGGATTGGTTTCATCTTCATCCGTATAGTTCTTTACATAAAAATCATCGACACCAAGCGGCTTGTGCGTTTTGATTTTATATTTTGCCACTCCTTCCTGCAGTTTCTTGCCAATCTCGGTCACGAATTTTCCTTTCTTATCTACCGTAGGCATTTCATTGCCTGCTTCATCACGTACCATGAGCGGAGGAATGCCGTTTTGTTGAGCGACTCTAAAGTCATCGGCACCAAAGGTGGGAGACGTATGCACCACGCCTGTACCATCTTCCGTAGTAACAAAATCACCCGCCACAATTTGAAATGCTTTGTCTGCTTGTTGTAGCGGCTGCACGTACGGCATAAGTTGTTCGTAGCGCAAGCCTAACAAGTCTTTACCCGAAAATTCTTTTACAACTTTATATGGAATGGATTTCTTGTCAATCGGAGAACGGTGTTGAATAAATCCAAGTACTATTTCAGCAGTTAGTTTGCTTGAATCTCCATCAATTAACCAACTTTCTATGAAAGCATTTAGTGGAGATGGCTCAGGTCTTAAGTCTTTCGGGTCATATTCACTTATCGTGAAATATTTTTTTACAAGTTCTTTAGCTAGGATGACACTAATAGGTTTGTAAGTATATTGATTAAATGTATTGACAACTACATACCTGATTTTTTCGCCTACTGTCAACGCAGTGTTAGATGGAAGTGTCCACGGAGTAGTCGTCCAAGCCAACACGTGAACATCCTTATCTGTAGAAAAAAGAGTTTTGAATTTTGAATCTTGAATCAACTTAAACTGCGCTACCACGCTCGTGTCTTTCACATCTTTGTAGCAGCCAGGCTGATTCAATTCATGTGAGCTAAGGCCTGTTCCATCAGAAGGTGAGTACGGCTGAATGGTGTAGCCCTTGTACAAAAGACCTTTCTCGTAAAATTTCTTCAGTATCCACCAGATGCTCTCAATGTATTCGTTGTTGTAGGTAATGTACGGATTTTGCAAATCCACCCAATAGCCCATCTTCAGCGTGAGGTCATCCCACTGGTCTTTGTACATCATCACCGTTTCGCGGCACTTCTGGTTGTAGACCTCAATGGAGATCTTCTTGCCAATGTCATCTTTGGTGATGCCCAGTTGTTTCTCTACCTGCAATTCCACCGGCAAGCCATGCGTGTCCCAGCCACCCTTGCGCTTTACTTGATAGCCTTGCAATGTTTTGAAGCGACAAAAAATATCTTTTACTGTGCGCGCCATCACGTGGTGAATACCCGGGGTGCCGTTGGCCGATGGCGGGCCCTCGTAAAATGTAAAGGTCGGCTTGCTTTCTCGATTGGTCACCGATTTTTCAAAAATCTGGTCACGCTTCCAGAAAGCCAATACGTCTGCGGCTACTTTAGAAAAATTCAGTTCTTTTTCTTCGCTATACTTCGTACTCATGTGATATGATCGCTCTAAAACTAATGTGTAATGATTTGGACCGCGTCTGCTTGCCTACTCTCCCATTCCGCTGCGGTCGTGTATTTTGATTTTGCTTAAGTCTATCTCTTCGTCTTCCTGCTCACCGTAGAAAGTGGTGTCAAAGTCATCGATCAATAATTTTTCGTCTGTGGTCTTCTTGGGTTTGTCAAAGGTGAGGATAAGGGCCGGCAGTAAAATCAAGTTGGTAAACATGGAGATCAACAACGTGGTGGAAGTGAGCACGCCCAACGCAATGGTTCCGCCAAAGTCGGAGAAAGCAAAAATGATAAAGCCCGCGAAGAGCACCACCGAAGTGTACACAATGCTTTTGCCTGTTTCGAGAATGCTTTCACTCACCGAGCGCGGCACAAAAAATCCGCTGGCCAGTAATTCCTGGCGGTATTTTGCCAGAAACCGGATGGAGTTATCCACCGAAATACCAAACGTGATGCTGAAGATGAGTGCGGTGCTGGGCTTCAGCGGAATGTGAAAATAACCCATGAGTCCTGCCGTGATCATGAGCGCCACGAGATTGGGAATCAACGAAATGATGATCATTCGCACGTTAGCGAAAAGGGCAGCCATGCTGATGGTGATGAGCGCAAATGCAAGCAGCAGGCTTTCCCACAAATTGTTGATTAAAAAATTATTGCCTTTGATGAACAATACCGAGGTGCCCGTCACATTCACCTGCATATCCGTGCCGCCAAACGTAGCCGCAATTTGTGGGTTGATCACTTTCGAGATCAGCGAATCCATTTTACGTGATCCAATATCGGCCATCTGGCAACTGATGCGCATTTTTTGAAAGGTGGAGTCGGCAAAGGATTTAAATAATCCACTATTGTCTGACTGGCCTTTCATGTAGCGAAGAATGAAACCCCGCTCCTGGTTGGATGGCAGCGTGTAGAAATCAGGGTTGTTGTTATAAAAGGCTTGCTTGCTGGCTTTTACAAAACTCACCAGCGATACGGGTCGTGATACAACGGAAATAGAATCCAGCCAATTTTCAAAACCATCAATTTTCTTCATGTTGTTCACTTGCAGAAGGCCTCTTCGCTTGCCGGTGTCCACCATGAATTCAAGCGGCATGATGCCGCTGAAGTTAGTTTCAAAAAAATGCAGGTCTTTTTTGATTTGGCTTTCTTCCGGCAAGTCATCTACCATGAAAGAAAGCGACTGCAACTTCATCATGCCCATCACAGAAAAAACCGTGACCACCAACGTGGCGATATAAATGATCATGCGATGGCGATGCACCATCAGGTCGATGGTCTCAACAAACCAACGGAGAAATTTAAAATCAAGGTGACGCAAATGTTTGGGCGAAGGCTCGGGCAACCAGGTAAGAATACCGGGAATCATCACCAGGCTTACAAAGAATAACGCAATGATATTGATGCCTGCCACAACACCAAACTCGCGCAAGATGACGATGTCAGTAGATAGCAATGTGAGGAATCCAATAGCAACAGTGAGATTGGTAAGGAAAGTAGCGAGGCCCATCCGCTGCACTACTGTGCGAATAGCCTCCATCTTGTTTCCGCTTTTTACAAATTCAACGTGATACTTGTTCAGCAGGTAAATAGCATTTGTAATCCCGATCGTGACGATTACCGGGGGAATGAGTCCGCTGAGTAGTGTGATTTTATATCCCAGCAAAGCAAGCGTGCCGAGCGTCCACACCACCACCACACCAATCATTACCATAGAAAACAACACCGCACGCACCGACCGAAAAAACAAAAGCATGATGAGCCCGGTCACGGCAGCGGACAAATACAAGAACAACGCCATCTCCCTCCGCACTTGTTGAGCCACAATGGAGCGGATAAAAGGTAAGCCTGCGTAACGCAACTCAATGCCGGTGGATTTTGTAAATTCATCACCGGCAGCCCGCAAAGAATTAATTAATTCTACACGCTTTGATGAATTGGCCACTTCTTTCTGCACGGAGATCAGCATCATAGTGGCACCGTTTTCAGTGTTCACCAACTGGCCCATGTATATTTTTTGCTTGCGCGCTTCTCCCAGCAAACTATCAAGCATGGTTTGCGAGGCGATGCTGTCTGGAAAAATTCGCTTTAGATAAAACTTGCTCTGTGCCGTGTCTTTCAAAATAATTCGCAGCAACGGCAGCGACACCACTTCGTTCACCCCGGCTATCTTCCGGATGTTCTTACTGAGTTCTTCAAATTTTTGAAAGTTGGCCGCCTGGTAGATGGCGCTGTCTTTCATACCCACAGCCACCATGTTGCCATCTTCACCAAACTGCTCTTTGAATTTGTTGAGAAACACCATGTCGGGGTCTTCGGGCGGCACGGTACGTGTGAAGTCGTAGCTCATCTCCACACCGGTAGCATAGTAGGCCATGATGGCTGTCACCACCGCGATGATAGCCATCAGCAGAAGGCGGAAACGGATAATACTATCGGCTACGGATGACCACATGATGCGTCCAAAATCAAGAGCGGCAAATGTAGAAAATTCCGGGTGTTTTTTGAGGTTTGGGCGGGGCTTTGGCCGTAATCCAACTCAAATCATCCCATTCCCTTTATCTTTCGATAGAGCCCTAGTGCGTGGCGGTCGGTAAGGCCGCTCACCACGTCTATGATCTCACGGACGTGTGCATACCGGTCGTCCGGACGGGCCTGGATGGCCAGCGTAGTTTCGATTGGTAAAAGCCTGGCCAGGTTGGTGTATTTACGAGCGCGGTTCTTTTTGATGAGATGCTCGGCTGCTTTCAGCAATTCGTCCAGCAAACCGGGCAACACTTCAAATCCCGCTACCTCAATCTCCATCACATGACGCGCGCGGTAGATTTTTTCTACGGAGATTTTAGCAATGTCCTCAAGGGCAGCGCGATGACTACCCATGTCGGTGAGTGCGGAGTCAAACTCGCCCTGCAGAAGTTTTTCTTCGTGGGCAAGGAAGCCGTCCACCACATCATCAATTAATTTGCCGATGGCGAGTGCACGAAGCACGCTGATTTTTTCATCCGTTCCCGGAATGCGATCTACCTTTTCGCGCTTGAAGTCATTTTTCAAAATAGCAGCCAACAACGCAATTGTATCCTCTACCGAAACAAGACCCAGTCGACAGGCATCTTCCAGGTCGATGATATTGTAGCAGATATCGTCCGCAGCTTCTACCAGAAATGCCAGCGGATGACGCGCCCACGCCAACTCACCGGCAGATTTTAACTTTAATTGCTCGGCTACTTCCGCAAAGACGGCACGCTCCGTGTCAAAAAATCCAAACTTCTTTTGGCTCTTTCGGTTTTTATCCCGCAAAGGAAAAAATGACGGGCAAGGATATTTGGTAAACGCACCCAGCGTAGCTGTAGTAAGTTTAAGTCCCTGGTACTGGCCTTTATTCAAGATGCGAAAGCCCTGCGCGTTGCCTTCAAAGTTTGTTAGGTCGGCCCACTCCGCTTCTGAGAAATCGGATTTATGATGACGGCCTTCACCATGAATGAAATAATCCGACAAGCCATCTTCACCCGAATGACCAAACGGTGGATTACCCAGATCGTGCGCCAGTGAAGCTGACGCTACGAGGGTTCCAAAGTCGTGCGATGTGTAGGTAGCTGTGAGTTGCGGATGACGTTGCAAGATCACCTCTCCCACTTTTCGCCCCAGCGAGCGACCTACACTGGAGACTTCAAGGCTGTGGGTAAGGCGCGTATGAACAAAGTCATGCTCAGGCAGCGGGTGCACTTGCGTTTTGTCTTGCAATCTTCGGAAGGGGTGCGAAAATATGATGCGGTCATAATCCTGCTCAAAGGCGCTACGTGTGGGCCCGGAAGAAACAGTTTTTTGACCAATGCGGTGCGTAGAGAGAAGATCAGACCAGTTCATTTCAGCTTACAATCAACTATTCGGTGAGTGAAAAAATTAATGAAATGAATCGAGGCACAGGGGAATCGTTATCTGCAAGAATGGAATTGTTTCCAACGTCCAAAGATACTAAATTGAGAATGAAGCACTACTTTTGACAGTATGTACAAGGCCCTTCTTAACGGCAAATCATTTGATGTGACCATCGATCAGGAAACCTGGTCAGTAAATGGCAAGCCACTGTCGTGGGATGTGACGTCTCTTGGTCAGGGACACTATCATGTGCTGCTCAACAATAAGGGCTATACGGCCGAAGTGGTGAAGATTGACCGCGAAGCGAAAGTGGTGGAACTAAAAATCAACGGACTGAAGCACTCGGTGCAGCTGCGCGACAAATTTGATCTGCTTTTGGAAAAAATGGGGCTCTCTGGTGT
>JAIENH010000284.1 GCA_019751475.1 Cyclobacteriaceae bacterium | reverse complement strand
CACCCGCCTCAATGTTGAGCAAATTTTGAATGGCGCGACCTTTAGAAGTTTTCGTACCCTCTGGTATCTCATAAACCTTTTTCCAGAAAACTTTACCTAATGCTGTGAAAATCAGTAAGTATTGATGGGCATGTGCAATAAACAGATGCTCTGTAAAGTCATCTTCCTTCGTGCTAACGGCTTTCGATCCGATACCGCCTCGTCCTTGCGTGCGATACTCTGAAAGAGACGTACGTTTAACATATCCCTGATTGGAAATAGTGATCACCATTTCTTCATTAGGGATCATGTCTTCCACAGTAATGTCATCCTCGGCCGGCACTACTTGCGTCCTGCGGGCATCACCGTAGCGCTCTTTCATCTCCAATAATTCGGATTTGATTATTCCCATACGAATGGGCTCGCTCCCCAAAATCTCGTTGAGTCGTGCGATGAGCTCTTTTACTTCTTTGTATTCGTTTTGAATCTTTTCGCGCTCCAGGCCAGTGAGTCGCTGCAAGCGCATCTCCAAAATTGCCTTGGATTGTATTTCAGAAAGCTGGAAACGCTCCATCAAACCTACCTTGGCCACGTCCGGATCTTTGGAGTTTCGGATGAGCGCAATGACTTCGTCCAAATGGTCTAATGCAATCAGGTAGCCCTCGAGGATGTGAGCCCGCTTTTCTGCTTCCGCTAATTCAAACTTTGCCCTTCGGACCACCACCTCATGACGGTGCTCTACAAAATGAACAATGAGGTCTTTCAGATTAAGGGTCTGAGGTCTTCCCTTCACCAGTGCTACGTTATTTACTCCAAATGAGGACTGTAGCTGCGTGTATTTGAATAGGTTATTAAGTACAATGTTCGGAATGGCATCCTTCTTCAGATCATACACCACACGATATCCATCTCTGTCTGATTCATCCCGTATGTCGGTGATGCCTTCAATTTTCTTTTCGTTCACCAGGGCGGCTGTCTTCTCAATCATCAGCGCCTTATTCACCTGATAGGGTACTTCTGTTACGATGATCTGATCTTTGCCATTGGCATTGGTGACGATCTCCGCTTTAGCGCGAACTACAACTCTGCCTCGGCCCGTGAGGTATGACTCTTGCACACCAGAAAGTCCATAGATAATTCCACCGGTTGGGAAGTCGGGAGCGGTGACATACTTCATCAACTCTTGAATCGTAATCTCCCTGTTGTCGATATAAGCAATTATGCCGTCTACCACTTCGGTAAGATTATGAGGAGCCATATTGGTGGCCATGCCTACTGCTATGCCGGAAGATCCGTTGATCAGTAGGTTAGGTACCTTGGCGGGAAGTACGGTCGGTTCTGTGAGAGAGTCATCGAAGTTAGGCTGGAAGTCGACCGTGTCTTTGTTGATATCTGCCAGCAGCTCTTCCGCCATTCTGCGCAAGCGTGCTTCTGTGTATCGCATCGCGGCTGGAAAGTCGCCATCAATAGAGCCGAAGTTACCTTGCCCATCTACCAACGTGTAGCGCAGCGACCAATCCTGGGCCATGCGCACCATGGTGTCGTACACAGAGGCGTCACCGTGCGGGTGATACTTACCGAGCACCTCCCCCACAATCCTTGCAGATTTTTTATAGGGCTTGTTATAGTTTACACCAAGTTCCTGCATCCCGAAAAGGACCCTGCGATGTACGGGTTTTAGTCCATCCCGCACGTCCGGGAGGGCCCGCGACACGATGACCGACATCGAATAATCGATGTAGGCGCCTCGCATTTCATCTTCAATATTGATCGGGATTATGTTCTGCCTGGGGGGTAGGCCGGTGATGTCGTCTGCCACTGGTGTTTGGTCGGTTTTCTTCTAAAAATTTTGACGCGCGAAGATAGGCAAAAAGGCCTAATTACGGCACTCCGAAAGGCTTTAAAATCAGGTATATTACACAGAAAAAAAAGGTTTCTTGATCCTGTCAGTAAGGGTTCAGTTTTCGCTTGTTACGGCCCTTGTATTTGATCAGCTTAGGGTGGTTTTCACCATACTGCGGATTCTGCTTTTTGTAGATAGGATGCACCCTGCTGCGGTACTCCCTGTCACCATGGGCGTGGTTCATCTGGATCTTGCAATCAGCGATAAAACACTTGGGCACCTCGGGTATGCTGTAGGAGATACCAAAGTTCAGATAAACTGAATTGATGTTGTGCGTAATGGGAGATTTGCTCTGCGGCAAATTGAGGGTGTAGTTTTTTATTTCGAACGATGGACGCACAAATACGCGGAGGTACTCTGACAACTCACGCTCAATGGTAACTCCGGCATTTACATACACACCTTTTTGAATGAGACCGTAGTTAAAATTGTTTCCAGGCTTATACCCTCCTACTTGTACATCACCTGTGAAGAGATAATTACCTGACCGGTAAAATGATATACCGATCAAACCAAAATACTTGTTCATCCATCCGGTAGGAGAATTGGGTTTGAGGTCGGATAGTTTATTTGAAAATGAGATGGGATGTAGCGCACCAATGCTCATGAGTTCGTAGGAATATCCGCCACCAATTCGGTAGCGCCCCTGCCACTCATAGTGTATAGTCAATTTGAACGGTATGTTGAGGGCATTGCCCTTAAATCCCAGCTTCGAACTGTCAGAAGAGACTTGAAAACTTTGGGGTCTCACAGAACTCGTGTCAATGGCCGCTTGATTCACCCAATTGGAAAAGCGAGGCGGTGCCGCAGTTAACGTCTTGTCAAAAAGGGTAGGCGCTTTACCCGGTGCCTGATAGAGCGCATAGCCGGGCAACTTGTGGCTAAAGAATGTATTGCCATAACCGGTGCTAAAGCTGAACCGGAAATTCCTCAGGATTGAACGGGGATTCTTCTTGATTTTCGCGTAGAAGTTTTCAAGCGGGAAGGTGGTGGCTGCGTCATCTTCCTGGGCTGCAACGCCCAGCGGAGCGATGATACCGAGCAAAAAAGCAAACAAAATTGTCAGCGGACGTCTCAGGCGGGTATCAATTAAAAAATGGTCAATCAATCAACAAAAGCTATAAAGTTTACCCGGATTAATAATATCCATAGCTCGGATAGCTGCTTTCCAGGCTGCTAAAGGTATGAAAAAGGGTCTGGCCTTTTTTTACTTGATACGTAAAGTCATGTTGCTGATCGTGACCCCGGCCATCCGACACTGTAAATCTCAATTGGTTCTCTCCTTCCCGTAAGGGCACCCGAGAGTAATAGATGCTGTGTGGCAAGGTCTGCCAGTTGCGTGTATCGGCTTTCTCGGTTATCGCATTGATAACCCCCAGCACAGAGCCAAGGGTCCGGTTGTCTTTTCTCACTTCATACTCAGCTACTTTTTTCAAGGCTACTCGCACCAACGCTTTGCTCAGCTCAAGCGCCATGCGTTCATCCAGGCACTTGAAGGCTACTTTGTTTACGTCTTCCAAAAGCTGCAAGGTTTGTGTGTTGCCATTGACTTCAATAGTAGCACTCGAAAAGTAAAGCGGCCGCTCGACATACTTTGGAAACGCTACACGAAAGACCTCCAGGCTGGCAAGTCCGCGTCTGTCTTTCTCATCATAGCCACCAACATCAAACGGAAAGCTAAAGCCAAGGTCAGGGTTGGTGAAAATGATGGTATTGCCTTGTCGTGTGATGAAGAAATTTATGCCCCATTCTGCTTTCACAGGGCTGAGACCATTGTGCCAAAAGAACACCAACTCACCACCCTCGGAAGGTTGGTAGGTATACTCTTCCATTCCAAACTGTGACTTGAATCGCTCAAACTCATCATCAAAGCCGCTGAGTTTAGCTGTGCGCAGCAGGTCATATTTCAGTTGTTCCGGAGCCGTGACGTTGAACAAGCGACTGTAGTCTTCGGTGTACACTTCCATGGCGTTGCGATATGCAATAAACGCGTTGTTATAATCTTTGTCAGCATCGTAAATGATACCCATGAGAGTATTGATAAACGCGTCTTTGCGGTATTTATTTTCAGATTCATAGCGGTCAGTGAGTTGTTGTAGCCGGATGTTAAGCCTTCGACATTCTACAAGAGCCTCATCAGTTTTGCCTAATTTGATAAAGTTTAATGCCTTGAAATACAGCAACATAAGGTGCTCATGATCCTCTCCCCTATAAGCAGTAAAATTAGGATTGGTGAGATAGGAGGCGGCTTCGTTGAGGTAGTTTACCCGGTAGTCTTCACCGTAGATGTAGGCCTTTTCAAAAAAGTCGTTGCTCTCTTCATATCTACCCAAGAGGGAAAGCAGCAAGCCATTGTTCACCTGGTAGAGAAACTGCTTTTTACCGGATGCTTCGGATGGTCGCGAACGAAGTGTAGCCAGCGCTTTCTCAATATCACCTTTTTGAAACTCCTCATTGAATGTAAAGTTGGATTGGTAGTACGTGGCACACGATGTCATGACGAATATAAAGACAAGCGATGCCGCATGCTTTCGCGAAAGCGGGAGAACCTTGAAGAAATAGTAGCGAGGCATAGCCCGGTTTGTATCAGTTGCGCACGAACTTTTTGATTTCCTTCTGGCCATACCAAACGCGCTTGTTGGTCTCCATGTCGGTCAGGAATAAAGTCGTGATGTAGTTGACCACTCTTCGCTTTTGGTAGACATCTGTTTCGGAAGTCATATCTCCAAAGAGCATCAAGTTGGCTCCAGTCTCTTTACCCCATTGCGCTATAGTAGAAGGATCGGCAAAGTCTTGTTGTTGAGCACGCTCCACACGCAGTTTATCGCGGAAGGTGTCTGACTCAACTAAGTCTGCCACACCGGAGTTGAAGATGGCAAGCTCTATTTTCTTGATGTAATTGTCAGCATCGATGTGCTCACTGGTCTTGTTACGTACGAGGCCCACAATGATAGCTGGCTTCTTGCCAACTTCTTTCGCATAAGCTTTGAACTTCTCACTTGCCAGCAAATCTGCGATCATGGCGTTGGCCACTTCGCGAGAATCAGTGTCGTTCCACCGGCCGCTCAGGTCCATTGACTGCGAAGGATCTACCCGGGTGACAGACCGGGCACAGGAAGACAGCAGGATGAAAAGGAAAACCGCACGAGTCAACTTCATACAAAAGCGTTTTACGTCTTAGATCAAAATTCCTGCCATCGTCACCGGTTTACCGTTATCTTTTTAAGATTTTGGATGGTCTGCTTCGGAGCCTGAGATGAGAAAACAAAGTTACCGGCCACCAACACATCGGCACCCGCTTCCATCAAGGGGCGAGCGTTGTCTTGATTTACCCCACCATCGATTTCTATCAGTGCCTTTGACTTTTTATCACGAATAAGACCCTTGAGCTGGCGAGTCTTTTCGTAGGTAGCTTCAATAAATTTCTGCCCTCCAAAACCTGGGTTCACGGACATAAGGCAAATCAAATCAATATCTTGAATGACATTCTCAAGAGTCGAAATAGATGTATGAGGATTTATGGCAACGCCTGCCTTCGCGCCAAGCGATTTGATCTGCTGTATGTTACGATGCAAATGAGGGCAGGCCTCTACGTGCACAGAGATGATCTCTGCTCCCGCTTTGCGAAAAGCTTCTACAAAGTTTTCCGGATGTACAATCATCAGGTGAACATCCAGCGGCTTGCTGGCATGACGCTTGATGGCTTCCGTTACCGGAATGCCCATCGAGATGTTGGGTACGAATACTCCGTCCATCACGTCAATGTGAATCCAATCGGCCTCGCTCTCGTTGATCATAGTAACTTCACGCTGAAGGTTGGCGAAATCGGAGGCTAAAATGGAAGGAGCGATAATAGGCTGCATATCCCGCAAAAATACTGTTTTGCAGCCGCCTTTAAAACGGTAAAATCAGTCTAGGCAGGATGAGCAAGGCTTAACTTCATCTTACCCCGCAGATACCGCAGATTAATCGAATGCCCGCAGATTTGCGCAGAAATTCTGAGTCCACATTCAGCGTAATCTGCGGAAGTTTTCAATCCGCGAAAATCCGCGGGAAGCAATTCAGAGTTGAGGATCTATAGTTTTACAAACCGGAATGTCTTATTCAGTGCACCGGTTCGTACCTGCAAAAAGTAAGTGCCAGGGCCAAGGCTCGAAACGGGTAATTCTAATGGATTATTGAGCCAATTCAGCAAAACGGTAGGTGCGCTCACTACTTTGCCGAGACTATCAAAAATTTGCAAGGCAACAGACGACTCAGGAAGTTTTTTGAAGGCAACGGTCAGCGTACCACCCGTAGGATTTGGATACACATACACATCATCACCCGATTGGTTTGACTCGAGATAGTTTTTCACCGCCACGTAGTGTGGCAAACCGTAGCCCATCTGGTTATTAGGCGCAGCGGATAAGCTTGCACTTAGCTTCACCGCCTGGATAATCTCAGCCGGTCGTAATTTGGGATAAGCCTGTAGCAGCCCTGCAACCAAGCTGGTGACAAGGGGTGCTGCTAACGATGTGCCGCTGGCACTACCGAGTGTGCCATTGGACGTGATTACAGACGTACTTTGGCCCAAGGCCATCACATCGGGTTTGATGCGGCCATCAGCCGTAGGGCCTATGGAACTAAACCCTGCTTTTTGGAATTCAAAATTGACAGCACCCACAGCAAGGATACCATCTGCGTCAGCCGGTGGGGTGACATATCGCCAGCGATTGCTACCTTCATTTCCCGCGCTCACTACCACGATGATTCCACGATCGCGCGCCATGGCCGCTGCTCGCGTGACTACAGCCGTCTTGCCGTCCAGGTCAGTGATTTTGTAATCCATGTTTGGATCATCAAACAAATTATAGCCAAGGGAGGATTGAATCACGTCTGTGCCAGCGCTGTCTGCTTTCTCGGCAGCAAAGAGCCAGTTAAACTCTTCAACGCGATATTCGGATGAGACATCTTCGGTAACGAACAATAAGTAATCTGCTTTCACCGCTCCTCCATTGAACAGCGCATTCTGTTCGGCAGCTACTACAGAAAAAACTTCGGTGCCATGCTTATCGAATTGAAATACACTGGGAGAGTTGCGGACAAAATCCTGCGTCATGCGGATGCGGCCCTCGCCCACTG
>JAIENH010000792.1 GCA_019751475.1 Cyclobacteriaceae bacterium | reverse complement strand
ACCAATTACACCCACGTGGCTCGGATTTAGTTTTTGGCCAAAGATGTTTATCTCTCCACTGTCGGAGTTAATGATCTGGTTGATGATGCGGATGAGGGTGGTCTTGCCGGCACCGTTGGGCCCCAGCAAGCCGAAGATGGTTTTTTCGGGTACCGTTACATCCACCTGGTCGAGGGCGGTATGATTGGCATACCGCTTGGTGACCCCTTTGGCAATAAGCGCTTCCACAAATAGAATGGTTTTGTTAGACGATGAGTGACAAAAATAGAAGGATAATTACACTCTGCAATTTGAAGAGTTCAATTTGGCGCTCAACAAATTGACGCGAAGCTATCGCACGGACAAATTTCCGTATTCCAAATCATACGACTGCTCGTGCGATTTGAAGGGCGGGCTAAAGTATCCCCGGCCTTAAGGCCGGGGATACTAACCAGCACAATGATTGCGCGTCTACAAACTGAAAAAGACATATCACTATTTATTTACGCGCAACAGAGCATAAACCTTTTAAATCCCGCATGATCGCGTCAATTTGTTATGCACCCAGTTCAATTTGGCGCTCAACAAAAAGTATCAAATACGAACGTCAGCTGTTTCGGGTTTAATCCGCGACTCAACGACCGTATCAGTTTGCTTTTTCTTTGAAGATGATTTTGCCCATCGATACATCCAAGTCAAACGTGAGGGCATTTCTTGAGTCCTTTGCGTAGGCTGCATTGCTGTAGGTGTTTTCGCTTGTGCGCTTCAGGCTTTTGCAAAGGTTTACCGTACAGAGCCACGAGTCATTTACATGTACCATCACAGGCACGGTTTCTTCAGGCAACAGAATAACAAGATTACCAGCGCCCACGCTGCCTTTTACGGATGGCATGATTTCGGGTTTATTACTGAAGTCAAGAAAGACGTTGCCAAAGCCGACATCGGCCACCACCACCCTGGAGCGGGAAAGATTGAGTTGCTTAATGTTGAGTGATCCTAAGTCTACTTTCACGTAGAAGGTGTCCATCTCTACTTTGTTTTCCACACCCGAGCTGTAGCCTACGTTAACATCGGCACTACCGGTATTGATTTTCAATCGCTTGATAGCCAAACCCGAGAGATCAACGTTCGCGTTGCCCAGACCATAATCAAGGTCGAGCGAATACGGTTTTGATTCGGTGAGATATACTTTCCAGAATTTATCAGAAGGGCGCTCTTCGCCACCAAAAACCTGGTAGGAGATTTTTTTGCTTACTCCGCGTTGACCTTCTTGCTCAAGGGCAAGTTTAATAAAGCACATGTCACCCCGCACTTCGTTGCTAAAGGAGTGTGCATATTCTTCGAGGTCTTGATTGCTGTAGATATTGAGAAGCTCGGATGTTTGGCTGGGCCGAATGAAACAATTACCCGTTTTTGCCCGCAGGCTGACGTTCACAGCTTCGCACTTCTCCTGGTTTTCTACCGTGAATTGCTTCTTCATCTGACCGGAAGCTTCCGCAGCTGCCACCAGACTTACCATTGCCAACGTCAACGACCTTACCATCATCTCCGTCTTATACGTTCTATGCGTTTGTTAGGTTAATACGCGTGCAAAAAACCGTTAACAAATGGTTAAATGGTCACCCGTAATTGGTCATATACGGGTATGCCCCTAAAAGGTTGAAAGTTTTTCTAATGCCCGGAAAAATGGGCTTAAACAAAAGCCTACTCCTGGTGGAAATACTCCTTCATTCGCTCAAAAAAGCCCTTTTCAGAGCTATCGGGCTGGGGCTGGAAGTTGGCTGACGCGCGCAACTTTTCGAGCATAGCCTTCTCTTCGCTGGAGAGTCGCTTGGGCGTCCAGACATTTACATAGATAAGTTGGTCACCCGCTCCATAACCGTTGATGTCCTTCAGGCCCTTTCCGCGCAAGCGGAGAATTTTACCGCTCTGTGTTCCGGGTTCGATTTTGATCCTGACCTTTCCGCCCACGGAGGGCACCTCTACACTGGTGCCAAGGGCTGCATCGATAAAGCTCACATGCAGATCATACACGAGATTGTTGCCATCGCGCTTCAGGTCTTTATCTTCTGTCTCTTCAATCAGGATGAGCAGGTCGCCCGGCAAGCCACCACCAGGTGCTTCGTTGCCTTTGCCGCCCATGGAGAGTTGCATGCCATCGGCTACCCCGGCCGGGATTTTTATGGAAATCATGTCTTCTTTCGAAGTGAGCCCGGAGCTGTCAACGCCTGATGGACGCTTGTCAATCATCTGACCGGAGCCACCACAGGTAGAGCACGTAGTGGCCGATACCATTTGCCCGAGCATGGTGTTTACCACTTTGCGTACCTGACCGCTGCCCTGGCAGGTAGCACACGTTTTGAAGGTGACACCTTCCGCACGTACCAGCCGGTTTACTTTTATTTTCTTTTCTACTCCGTTGGCAATTTCATCCAGCGAAAGCTTGAGTTTGATACGCAGGTTGGACCCTCTCCGCTGACTGCTGCGCGAACCGCCTCCGCCAAAGAAGCTATCAAATGGACTGCCGCCTCCTCCAAAAATATCTCCGAATTGACTGAAGATGTCTTCCATGTTCATGCTGCCGCCACCACTGAAGCCGCCATTGCCCGGACGATTGTGGCCGAAGCGATCATACTGAGCTTTCTTCTCAGCATTGCTAAGCACTTCGTATGCTTCAGCTGCTTCTTTAAATTTTTCTTCCGCCTCCTTGTTGCCTGGATTTTTGTCAGGGTGAAATTGGATGGCCACCTTGCGGTATGCCTTCTTGATCTCTTCCGCGGAAGCGGATTTGCTCACACCCAGTATTTCGTAGTAGTCTCGTTTCGCCATGTATTAGATGTTGGAGGTTAGATGATGGAGGATAGAGGGTGTATTTTAATATTACTTCCAGTTTTGGTGAAGCTTTGTGATCATTTTAGCAATTTGTTCTAATCTTGATGAATAATCTTCAAATTGTTCATTTGAAATGTATCCGCAATCTTTGGAAAAACGGATCCAATTTTCAGTTTCAGCGGAAGACCCAAGTGCATCAATTAGCTGATTTTTGAATTTCTTAGGATAAGCTCGTTTCGCCCAACCCTCTACAATATTGCCACTGATTGACCTGGAGGAACGAACGATCTGTGAAGTCAATGAATACAACTCTTCTTTAGGAAATCCTCTCGACAGGAAAAAAATATCCATCGCGAGCTTGTGGGATAGGTTGTAAACGTCCAGATCTTTGTATGATTTTATCATAAGTTTCCAATCTCTACCTTCCAATCTCTACCTTCCAATCTCTATCTTCTAACCTCTAACATCCAACCTCCACTTAACTCCCCACCACCACTTTGGCGAAGCGTACTACTTTGTCGTTGAGCAAATATCCTTTCTCCACCACGTCCATGATTTTGCCTTTCAGTTTTTCATCTGGTGCTGGCACTTGTGTGATGGCCTCGTGCAAGTCGGCATTGAAATCCTTTTCGCGGGCTGTGTCCATGGCTTTGATGCCGTACTGATCCAGCACTTTTTTGAATTTATTATGAATCAGAAAGAAGCCTTCTGCTTCCTTATCGTTTTTGTCTTTGAAGGAATTCTCAGCACGCTCAAAATCATCCATCACTGGCAACAGCGACTTTAGTAACTGCTCGTTGGCACCCTGTATCATCTCCAGTTTTTCCTTGGCGGTGCGCCTGCGGTGGTTTTCAAATTCCGCATAGAGGCGTATATACTTGTCTTTGGCCTCTGCCAATTCGTCCTGGAGCTTTTTCATGGGGTCGGCAGCGGTTTCTTTGGTAGGTTCTATTACGGGTTCGGGTTGTTGGCCGGGCGGCACTTCTTGTTGATTTTGATCATGCTGGCCCAGTTCCTGCTCTGTATTGATAGTATTTTCCATGGTATTGCTCAAATAAGCCGCAAAAGTGACAAGAATTTTGCCAAGGATAAAGAAATGCCAGAATGACCTGGTATCAATGTAGATTTTTCCAAATCATGTCTTTGAGTTCAGCAATGCCCTGGTTGGCAAGAGCGGAAATGAAGGTAACAGGTACATTGGATGGAAGCTCTTTTTTCATCGCGGCCTTCAGCTCATCATCCAGCAAGTCGGACTTAGAAATGGCTAACAGCCGCTTTTTATCTAATAGCTCTGGATTGTATTGACGAAGTTCGTTGAGTAACACATCAAATTCTTTTCGGATGTCGGGAGAATCGGCTGGCACCATAAATAACAGCAGCGAGTTTCGCTCAATGTGTCGCAGAAAGCGGATGCCCAGGCCTTTACCTTCGGCTGCTCCTTCAATGATGCCAGGAATGTCGGCCATCACAAAAGATTGATTGTTGCGATATGGCACTACGCCTAAATTGGGTGTGAGGGTTGTGAAGGCATAGTCAGCGATCTTGGGCTTAGCGGCCGATACCACTGAGAGTAGTGTGGATTTTCCTGCATTGGGGAAACCCACCAAGCCGACATCGGCCAGCAACTTCAACTCCAAGATGATCCAAGCCTCCTGGCCGGCTTCACCCGGTTGCGCATGCTGAGGCGCTTGTTGTGTGGGTGTAGCAAAATAGGCGTTACCTTTTCCACCGCGACCACCAGACATCATGATTACTTCCTCACCATCATGATTGATCTCACAAATAAATTCGTTTGACTCTGCATACCGTGCTATAGTGCCCAAGGGAACCTCGATGATTTCATCTTTGCCTTGCGCACCAGTTCGGTCTTGACCTTCACCGGCATGACCATTTTCTGCGGAGATGTGTTTTCTGTATTTTAAATGGAGCAGCGTCCAGAGCTGTGAATTGCCTCTCAATATGATATGCCCTCCGCGCCCGCCATCACCTCCATCAGGGCCGCCTTTCGGAACAAATTTTTCGCGATGAAAATGCAAGCACCCTGCACCTCCATGACCGGAGCGCGCCCGAAGCTTGACATAATCAATAAAGTTGAGATTGGACATGGATGGGTTTGTAACCCGACATTTCAAAAAGTCAGCGGCAGACGTTCTTGAATGCAGAGTTAATTAATGATGGCCGTAATGGTTTTAAAAATATCGTCAATGGCCCCGATGCCGTTTACCGTTTTTAGTCGTCCTTGCTTTTGATAGAAGGGCAGCACGTGCACGGTCTTGGTGAAGTATTCGGTAATGCGCTTGTTGAGTTTTTCTTCCTCGTCATCGGCCCGGTTGGCGATGGCCTTTCGTTTGGCAATGCGTTCGCGTACTTCTTTTTCTGGTACGTCAAGCGCGATGACATGGTGAATAGCGGTGTTCAACGATTTCATCAGGTCATCGAGGGCCTCGGCCTGCGCTACGGTTCGGGGAAATCCGTCAAATAAAAAGCCACCGGCTTTGGGATTTTTCAATACCTCTTCCTTGAGCATAGCGATGGTAATATCATCGGAAACCAGTTGGCCGCTGTTCATAATTTCTTTTACCCGTTTGCCAAGAGGCGTGTCGTTTTTGGTATGCCATCGAAACAAATCGCCAGTGGAGATATGTACGAATCCATACTTCTCAATAAGCTTTTCACTTTGTGTGCCCTTGCCGGCACCGGGGGGGCCAAACAATACGAGGTTGATCATAGCAGAGTCTTTTTAAAGCAAAAGGATTGCGAAGATACAGGAGTATCGGCCTGACTCCAAATTAAGGCTTGACGGACCAGTGCTGACTCATATTATCCCGCGGATCTCGCAGATTAATAAAATGCACGCAGATTTGCGCTGAAAACTTCTGAGCCTATTTTCCGCGTAATCAGCGTGAGTATTCAATCAGCGTAAATCTGCGGGGAAGAATTTAGATGCCTATGCTTTGATCAAAGGCCTAATGTTTGCCGATTAGACTATCGGAGGCGAAACCCTCTAAAAATGAAAAACGCGATCGTTCCGAAAACGAAAACCAGTGTCACTGGCAGGAGCCAGGGTGATAAGCTATGCATAACTCCCAATCCGTTTTGAATGGTGGCGTAACTGATGTATAAGAATATGAGAACAAGAATTGGTTTTAGTACTCGGATCATCAGTACCTGGTTTTTATATTGGCGTGCTGCGTTTTCTTCTGTGATGGCAATAGGGTAATTGAAAAGGTGAGGAAAGCGAACAGCGATTGTCTGTATAATGTATGTAACACCCATCACAATGGGAAGTATCCATAGCATTGACTTGCTGCCAAAACCATTCGCAACCCCTGATGATCCGAAGTGAATCGGTATTGTATCTGGTAGTTTTGGATAAGATGAGGCAATCCAGAAAACAGTCAACCCTATTCCAGCAATGCAGATGATCTCAAGCGCCCAGTCAACTGGAGTCATTCGGATGTTGATTCGCGGCCGACTCATCGTCTTTGTTGATTAAGTTTAGTTCTGCGTGTTTTTGTAAATGTCGCTGTAATTTCTTCCCAGCCCATCGTAATCCAAACCATAACCCACCACAAACTCATTCTCAAGTTCAAAGCCCACGTATTTAATGCCGATGTTTTTTTCGCGAGCGGGTTGTTTGCGAAGCAGGGCCACCGCCTCAACCGACTTTGCACCCAATCCTTTTAACTCATCCATAATTTTTTGCAGGGTGAGGCCTGTATCAACAATATCTTCAATGATGATGATGTCCAATCCAAAGAGACTCTCTTCATGACCGATCAATGTTTTGAGCTGACCGCTGCTGGTAGTGCCGGTGTAGGAAGACACTTTCACAAACGAAACCCGGCAAGGCACGCTCACGTGCTTCAGCAGGTCGGCTGCAAACATAAACGACCCATTGAGCACCGGCAGAAAGACAGGCGTTTTGTCGTGGTAGTCTTTGTTTATTTTATTGGCGAGTGCATTAATTTTCTTTTCAATCCGGTCGGCCGGAATGAATTTTTTGAATTCAAGGTCTTTCAGTTTCAGAGAGCTTTGAAAAACCCGCCCCAAAAATAGATAATAGTAAACCGTGCTGTTAAATTTGTTCATGGATAAAAAGAACAAACAACTCAGCCTGATGGACGCGGTGCTGAGTTACAGCCGCAGGAAAA
>JAIENH010000437.1 GCA_019751475.1 Cyclobacteriaceae bacterium | reverse complement strand
TTTTTCGTTAGGCACGGCACCGGAGTACGAACCATAACTGGTGGTTGAATCAGATATCTGACAGAAGTAACTCCAGAACGGAACGCCATCTCTTTCTAAATCCTGGTGCAACATCGGCACCACACAAATCGGAAAGTCGCCTGCAATACCCCCACCGATTTGAAAGAAGCCGATACCATCGTTGCCAGCATTGTTGGTGTACCAATCTGCCAGCCACACCATGTATTCAATGCCGCTCTTCATCGTGCTCGCTTTCAACTCGCCTGTGAGGCAATAGGAAGCAAAAATATTTCCCATCGTAGAATCTTCCCAGCCCGGCACCACCATTGGCATGTTCTTTTCAGCCGCAGCAATCATCCAACTATTCTTCGGGTCGATTTCATAGTATTGCTTCAGGTCACCGCTATTGATCATGCGGAACATGAACTCATGTGGAAACAGACGCTCGCCTTTGTTCTCTGCATCTTTCCACACCTTAAATAAATGGGCCTGCAATCTGCGGAATGCCTCCTCCTCAGGAATACACGTATCCGTTACCCGGTTTAAATGGTTTTGCAATAAATCCCACTCTTGCTCAGGGGTTAAGTCTCTGTAGTTAGGGATACGCTTGTAATGCGAATGCGCTACGAGATTCATGATGTCCTCCTCTAAGTTAGCACCCGTGCAAGAAATGATATGCACTTTGTTTTGACGGATCATCTCGGCAAAGCTGATGCCCAACTCGCCCGTGCTCATGGCACCCGCCAGCGATACCAACATTTTCTTGCCTTCGGCAATGTGTTTTTTATAGCCTTTGGCTGCGTCTACCAGAGCAGCAGCATTAAAGTGCAAGTAGTTCTTTTCGATAAAAGCGGAGATAGGACGATTTTGGCTCATGACGCTCGTTTATTTTTGACGCGAAATTACTCAATCAAAGCAAGGTTGCAACAATAAGTTATGGTGAACAGAAATGCCCTGCGCAAATCTCAACTCAGCTACTTTTTGATCAGCATCTTTATAAAATAACCCCCTACTACAGATCGGGCTTGGAAGCCAACTTGCTTCCCGTTTAATGTTTCGTGCCAATCACTCAGCGGTACACGCGATGGAGTTCCCATGGCGTACGTGTGCACAGGCTTAACAAGCGCTTCAAAGTCGTTTTGATCTTTAGCGAGTGTGGCTGTCCATATAATCCAATCTGATTTTGTGTACGTCTTGCGACTATCCAGTGGCAAGCCATATTTATTTTGCTTGGTGAGGTAATAGCTAATCTCTTTTTCAGCAACAACGGGCGGAAAAATTTGAAGGTTAAGTACCTTGTCCCAAACCAAATTATATTTCTGACTCCACGTGCCTTTCTTATCGAAGGTTAGACTAAAGTGATCACCATCCTCGGCCATCGTCATCCATCGCTGCGCTAATGAACGCGCTAGGTTGCTATATTCATCTGCAATCTTCGCTTCCCCCAAAATGCCCGCCAGTTTTCCATAACATGCCAACGCCATGATGGCTTTAATGGAAAGGTTTGTGTTTCGCGCCAAGTGACCGGCAAAATCATCAGTGCATAGTTGATTGGCCGGATCAAAGCCCTCCTTTCGAAGATACTCCGCCCATACAGTCAGTGTCGCCCAATGCTTTTTGGCATAGTGAGCATTACCTTCCACTTCTGCAATGGCAGCGGTTAGTATGATCATGTTGCCTGACTCTTCCACGGGCATATCTTCCGGGTAGGTCTGACCATTGGCAATCGGATACGTTCCCAGATCATGAGCAGCGAAAGGCTTCGTCCATCGCCCGCTTTCACTGTATTCAAAGATAAACTCCAGCATGCCCTTCAGCTGTGCCGGGTTATACCGCAGAAAGAGAGGTGCAGAAGGATACGTAACATCTACCGTGCCAATCGAGCCGTTTGAAAAGTTCTCCTTTGAGAAAAAGAGCAAGGTACCATCGGCTTTGGCTACTACTTTGTGGGCTGCAATTGCTTGTCGGTAAGCAAGCACACAGAGCTCGGCATACTGCTCACCACCTGCCACACGTGCTTCGGCATAAAGCTGTCGATCAAATTTATCACACTCACTCCTCACAACCTCGTATGCATCTTCGGCCATATCCAACATTTCCTGCACGGTCATCGTTGCATCTCTTCGCCACCATGGGCGCAGGTTTTGACCCATGTACTGCACAGAGTAGAGATCGTCATAGGCCAGTATGGTATGAACCTGTTTGGATTGACCACCCACCTTCTTGAAATCAAACGAAGCTCGCAGGTTATTTTCTGATTTTTTGTCAACCCGGTAGGGAGAAGGAGTAGCCAGGTAAACGTATCCCCAGTCGATTCGAACATTGTCTCCTTTTCGCCCTAAAACTCTTTGATCCATGGTACCCGCCTGATAAACCGAAAGTTTATCCGTATCGAATCTCTTATACTCAACTTTTTGAATGACGCTGTTTGTCGCAATGTGACCTGAAGCTTGAAGATCAATTTGTGTTTCATGCTCCTTACCATCATTTGACTTCACCGTGAACGTTAGGTACGAAGCGGGTCGCGCTAACGTTTCTAAATCATGCAACAAAAGTGGCGAAGTAAACAAAACCGACAAGCCCACGCCTCCCGCACTAAACTCATAGGTGGTTTGCGTTGCCGTGATGGTCACGGATTCTTGTTTGGCCTCCTGGACTGGTTTTGTGAACGACTCAACAATAAGTCCTGCATCAATGAAGCCGGGACCTTGTGGATTAGTGCAGTGAATACTCATAAGGTTTTTACCTTTTCGCAGTGCTTTTTTTGATGCGTCTGAAATTTCACGCACTACATAATCTGATACATAACAAGGGCCGCAGGCATACGCCAGCTTCCCATTGAGGTACACTTCCACATCATCATCGTACTGAATGTGGAGCTTCACATTTCCGGCAGGAGGTTCACTCAGATTAAACTCTTTCCGCAGCCAAATTTCCTTGGACGACCAAAGAGTCTTTGCCGTAGTTTGAGCATTGGCACTACCTGCTGGAGCAAGCCCGCTTTGCCAAGTTGATGCATTGAATCTTTCTGTCATCCATTGGTCAGGCGGCCGCTCGAACGTATATTGAATTTTTGTCTCTGCCTCAAGGCCAGTGGGAGCAATGGAATATGAGTTGGAAAGCGGCTTACCCAGAAACGCGAACTCTTTGCCATCCACGGTAATGGTGCCATAGAGCGAATGGTCTGTGCCCGTCCAATGTTTTGTCGGTGCCGAGGTCAATTGATCCGTAAACGACCAAATACTAAAGTAAGGATCGTGAGTAATCAAGGGGTAAGCAGGTGCATGATGTACCTGCGCCCCCATCGAATGACAGAAAAAGATAATCAGCCAACCCAAATGTACTTTTCTCATAAGGCAATGGTTAGGGGCGTCTAATTTCGAACTTCAAAATCATAGATAGTTAAAATTTACAAAGTGATCAAGGGAGTAGCCATTAAGCTTTAAGTCAGGAGTCGTTTGGGAGACTTCTTCCCATTTGTAAATAACTTCTCATCTTTGTTTAGTCTCATCTGCACGAACAAGACATACTTCAAAAATGAAAACCTGGAACTTTGGCGTCCTCGGACTCGGCAAGATTGCCAAGCGCTTTACCGATGCCTTTCAATATGTACCCCGCGCACGTGTACATGCTGTGGCTTCCCGCGATGGCAACAAAGCGCGAGAGTTTGCGGAGGCGCACCATATTTCAACGTACTATGCCTCGTACGAAGAGCTGGTGAGTGACCCTGCCATCGACATTATTTACATTGCCACGCCCCACCCCTTTCATCACGAGCAAACACTACTGTGCCTTCATCATAAAAAGGCCGTGCTTTGTGAAAAGCCATTTGCCATGAATACACGCCAGGTGCAGGAAATGATCAGCCTGGGCCGGAGGTCAAATGTCTTTCTCATGGAAGGTATGTGGTCTAGGTTTTTTCCATCTACGCACAAGGCGCTTGAGCTTGTGCGCAGTGGTGCCATTGGCGAGCTGCAATACTTGCATGCTGACTTTGGTTTTGTAGCTCCAGTAAATCTCGATGGTCGCGTGTATAACCCAGCACTTGGCGGAGGTGCACAATTAGATGTAGGTGTGTATCCGATGTTTCTTGCGCTATTATTTCTCGGCAAGCCCGATGAAATCAAAGCCATCTGTCAAAAAACAAATACAGGCGCTGACGCTACGACCAGCGCCCTGCTGCGCTATTCCAACGGAGCAATAGCCCACATCATGTCTTCCATTGTCACTGATACTCCTAAGGAAGCGCATCTGATGGGCACTACCGGGGTGATCACCATCCACACACCGTGGCACAAATCACAACAGGTGACATGGCGCTCTAACGCAGGAGAGAAAAAAGAATTTTCATTTCCCCACTCCGGTAATGGCTTTGAATTTGAAATCGAAGAAATTGTGCGCTGCCTTGATGCCGGAAAAACGGAAAGTGAGTTGATGCCTCACTCGCTTAGTCTGATGATGGCCGAGGTGGCCGATGAGATATTACAACAAGGTGATATCCGGTACTAATCCACCATGACAGGCCTGGCCAAGATTGACTTGGTAGTGGCCTCCATGATTTCAAAGGCGCTTTCGGCCATGCTGTTTTGCGTATCAAGCGTGGGGTTCACTTCGGCTATTTCCCACGCACATAGTTTAGGGCTCTTCGCCAACTCTACGTTCAGCGTCTTGGCATCTTCGACTGTGAGTCCGTTAGGAACGGGAGTGCCCGTACCAATCGAAATGCGACTGTCAAGGCTATCCACATCAAACGATACGTAAAGCAAATCGCAGTGGTCAAGCAATTTGAGTGCCTCTTTGGCGACAGCCACCGGCCCCATCTTCTTCACTTCCTCTGCCGAGAAATTCGGAATACCGTACTTGTTTATGAGATAGTTTTCAGGTTTCTCCAAATCACGCACAGAGATGTAAACCAAATCTTCAGGGTAAATTTTTGCTCCGGGTGTTCCCACATTCATAATCTGTTCCCAGTATTCAATCGTCTCACCGCGAGGGTCATTTATCTTACATTCCAGGTTGTCGATATCGCAAGCCATGGCAAGGGTCATGCCGTGCATGTTGCCGGATGGTGTTGTGTAGGGTGTATGAAAATCCGCGTGAGCGTCAATCCAAATCACACCGAGGCGCTTTTTCGGGTAGGCTTTCTTAATGCCCGCTATCGTGCCGTAGGCCGTGCTGTGGTCTCCCGCCATGATGATGGGAAAGAAATCATCGAAAAGTTGTTCGTACACTTCCAGACACACGCGCTCTTCCATGATTAACACACCGTCAATGAACTTAGCATGTGTATGCTCTGCACTGTTAAACAGGAGTTCGTTCACATTTTCAACCTCTATACTTTCATTTTTTCGAAAGAAGTCTGACTTGAGGTCGAGGCTGGCAATTTTCATGGCCTCCACCCCGAGGCTCGCGCCACGTGTGCCGGCACCAATCTCAGACTTCACTTCAATGATTTTAAATTTCTCACTCACAAACACAGGATTTTAACGAATTGATAAAACAGACAACAACCGAATGGCAGAAAGGGGTCCGGACGTCAGTAGTCCGGCAGGCCGTGGGCCAGAACGAGGAAAAGCATGAAGAAGCGCAGAGCCATACAGTCGAATCTGTTGCAAAGATGGCAATTTTATATGAATATTGCCTTTTTTAGAAAAGGAGGGCCTTGCCGAAAGATGAAGAGTTACCGTGAGCTGATTGAACAGACCTTTGAGTTTCCCCAGGAGGAATTCAAAGTGTGGGAACATGAATTGCTTTTTAATGATGTGCCGTTGATGGATATCATTAAAGAATATGGCACGCCTCTCAAGCTCAGCTACCTTCCGCGCATCAGCGAAAACATCCGCTTTGTACAAGCCACCTTCAACAACGCCATGGAGCGTTTTAAGTACAATGGCAAGTACACCTACTGCTATTGCACCAAATCTTCCCACTTTTCTTTTGTATTGGAAGAGGCCCTGAAGAACGATGTTCACATTGAGACGTCTTCTGCTTTTGATATCAACATTGTGCGCGCCTTGTACGAGCGAGGCAAAATCAACAAAGAGACGTTTGTGGTTTGCAATGGCTTTAAAATGCCGCAATACACCGATAACATTTCGGGGTTATTGAATGACGGATTTCAGAATTGCATTCCCCTGATTGATACACTGGGAGAGATTGATGTGTACGAACAAAAAGTAAACGTACCCTACCAGGTGGGCATTCGCGTGGCATCGGATGAAGAGCCTAAGTTTGAGTTTTACACCTCGCGTCTCGGCATTCGCTACAGCGACATTGTGCCGCTCTACAAAGACAAGATTGCCACCAGTCAAAAAGCATCGCTCAAGATGCTGCACTTCTTCATCAATACAGGTATCAAAGACACAGCTTACTATTGGAGTGAACTAAGCCGGTTTATTTTCAAGTATTGTGAGCTACGTAAAATTTGTGATACACTCGACTCGATTGACATTGGTGGCGGCTTCCCCATCAAAACATCGCTCACCTTCCGCTACGATTATAAGTACATGATTGAGCAAATCGTGGAAAACATCAAGTGGATCTGCGATAAAAACAATGTGCCGGTGCCCAATATCTTTACAGAATTTGGCAGCTACACCGTAGGCGAAAGCGGTGCCATTCTATACTCGGTGGTAGATCAAAAACTGCAAAACGACAAAGAGTTGTGGTACATGATTGACGGATCGTTCATCACGCAAATGCCTGACGCCTGGGGACTCAACCAGAAATATATTTTGTTAGCCGTCAATAAGTGGGATGACCCGTATCACAAAGTAAACATTGGCGGTCTCACGTGCGACAGCATGGACTACTACAACTCCGAAGCGCATATTGGTGAAGTATTTTTACCAATGATCAACGATGAAGAACCTCTGTACATTGGATTCTTCCATACGGGCGCCTACCAGGAATCGCTGGGCGGATACGGAGGGATTCAG
>JAIENH010000267.1 GCA_019751475.1 Cyclobacteriaceae bacterium | reverse complement strand
AGGGATATCAGTTGTCAATTTTTGCAAGGCCTATTGCCACCGTCACCTACAATTTCAGGTTCTAATGAAAAAGAGTCTTGTATTCTTAATTATTGTCGCATTTGTTGCAGGTTGCATTACACCTTTTCCTGCCCCAAAATTAGAAGGCAATAAACAACTTCTGGTGGTGAATGGATTTGTTGATGTTTCAAAAAAGAGCGCCCGTGTCGAATTGACACGATCCGTTTCACTATCGGCAAACCAAGAGCCATCAGCCGAGCAAGGTGCTTCCGTTGTTATCAGCACCGATCAGCAGCCAGATATTAAGCTAATCGAATCTGAGCCTGGAGTTTATGTGGCACTCAGTTCACAATTCAACGCTCAGCAGCGCTATCAGCTTAAAATTATTACGGCCAGTGGTGCGCGTTACTCATCCGCTCAGGCTCTTGCTCTGCGTTCTCCCGAAATTGATAGTGTCGTATGGAAGGCTACTCCTGATGGAGTAACAATTTACGGCAACGCCACTGACAACTTTAGTGCATCCAAATACTACTTTTGGAATTTTCAGGAGACGTGGGAGTACACAGCCTTCTATCAATCTACCGCGAAATTTGACGGAAGTGGTGTTGTTCCTCGAGGACCAGGCGATTTCATTTACACCTGCTGGAGTTCCGCTGTGTCGTCAAAAGTGCTTGTTTCAACGTCTTCGCGATTGGGGAAAAATCGAATTAGCGATTTTGTTCTAAAGTTCATTCCAAAGGGCTCACTTCAACTCTCAAAGAAGTACAGCATGCTGGCACGTTTACGATCAATTTCAGAGGAAGAATATAACTACTGGCTACAGGTACAAAAAACGAATGACAATCTTGGTGGCATTTTTGATCCGCTGCCTGTACAAGTAAGTGGTAACATTAAAAATGACTTAGACTCGACCGAACCAGTTATAGGCTTTTTTTCAGCCGGGCAATTAAGTGAAGAAAGAATTTTTATTCGCTCTGGTGAGCTACCAACTTCTCTCTTTATATCAACCAGCGGCCAGGGCTGCGAGTTAAGATTTGTCTCACCAGGGGAGCTAGTAAATAATCTTGTTTCTTATTTAATCGTCAGGTCTTCACAGCGACCCGAGCCACCAGGATACTTTCTGGCTGAACCTTCATGTGTTGATTGTCGTTCGCGGGGAGGCTCAACCACACGTCCTCCTTTCTGGGATTAAGAGTAGAATCATGCGAATACAATTTTCATCCCTATACTATTTCTTGCGCAATGCCTTCGTTCTGACTGGCATTTCTCTTGCATGTTCCCTGTCCTTATACAGCCAAGTCAAGACCCTTGAATCTCTTACAAAAGATTTTACAAATTTTTCTCAGCAAAATCTACAGGAAAAAATATTTGTTCATACTGATCGCGACTATTACCTCACCGGAGAGATGTTGTGGTTTAAAGTTTACTATGTAGAGGGAAGTTTCCATACTCCACTTAAGCTAAGTTCAGTGGCTTATGTTGAGTTGCTGGATGCAACCCTACAACCTGTAGCACAGGCGAAAATCGATATGCAAGAAGGTGGTGGACACGGATCATTTTTTTTGCCGGCTTCCCTTTCCACCGGTCATTATACATTGAAGGCTTATACGCAGTGGATGCGCAACTATAGCACTGATTTCTTTTTTCGCAAGACAATTGAAATATCTAATCCCTTTGTACGATCAGAAGAAGTGAAGAAAGCCTCCGTCACACAAAATGATATTCAGTTTTTTCCGGAAGGCGGACGCCTAGTAGCAGGACTCCCCAGCAAAGTGGGCGTAAAAGCAATAAACAGTAACGGGATGGGAATCGATTTCTCTGGCACCCTCGTGTCCGATCTTCAGGATACCATTTTGCATTTCAAACCTCTTGCCTTTGGAATGGGAAGCTTCACATTTACTCCGTTGGCTGGCCGAAAGTATCGAGCTATGGTCAAGAGTGATAAAGGTGTGCAAAACATTCCCCTTCCGGAGGCAGAACCATCTGGATATGTTTTATCAGTAATTCGCGAAAGAACAGACATTAAAATTGATGCATCTGTCAATCCCCAGCAATCGGAAACACCCATATATCTCTTTATCAATCGTGGAATGGCGGCTGTTCACAAAGAAACCGGCAGATTAAAAAATGGCAAGTGCTCCTTCCTGGTAAAGGAAGCATCTCTACCGCCTGGGGCTAATCTTATTACCATTTTTAATGCTTACCTCGAGCCGGTTGCCGAGCGACTGTATTTTAAGAAACCGGACAAAAGTCTATTTGCAATTGTTGCTGATAAATCCAATTATCAAAAACGTCAAGCTGTACGTCTAGGGATCAAAGGCACTCCGCGCTCATCTATTTCAGTGGCCGTATTTAAGGATGACTCCCTTGCAAATCCGCACCGAGGTCATATTCAGGAATACTTATTCTTATCGTCTGACTTAAACGGTCATATTGAGCATCCGGAATTTTATCTTAGCGATGCACCCAATTCGCTGGAGGCTGTAGATAATTTGATGCTTACCCAGGGTTGGAGAAGATTTGCCTGGAAAGAGATCACGTACTTCCCACTACCAAAATTTCTGCCAGAACTAAATGGCCCCATCGTTCGCGGGCGTGTAATGAAACAAGGAAAGGCCGCACCGGGAACCCTGAGCTACCTGGGGGCACCTTCCCAGATCAGCAATGCCTATGCTTCAAGAAGCAATCCAAAAGGGGAAATCTATTTTGAAATGCAAAAATTCTGGGGTAATCGTCAAGTCTATGCGCAACCAGTCGGTACTGACAGCTCGCAAATCGAATTAGACAATCCGTTCGCCAAAGAAATTGCACCAACCATTCACCCTTCTATCGATCTTCCTAAGTTTAACGAGAAAGCCTATCTTGATCGCAGCGTTGCTATGCAAGTGATGGACATTTATCATAAAAAGAACCTGTTGATTCAATCTCCTCCCCTTCTCGACAGTGGCGCCTTCTACGGTAAGGCAGATGAATCATACTTGCTTGATGACTACACGCGATTTCCCACGATGGAAGAAGTACTTCGCGAATATGTAAAGGGTGTTTTTGTCCGAAAAAAAAATGAAGTATATCAGTTTATGGTCATCAACGGGCAAGACAAAGGACTTTTTCAACAGCCTCCGTTTGTACTGCTGGATGGGGTTGTGATACGGGATCACAACAAAATTATGGAGATTGACCCACTCTTGATAAAGAAGATTGATGTCGTCCGGAAAACGTTCTTCTTAGGCCAGGTAACGTGCTCCGGGATTATCAATTTTCAAACCTATACAGGTGATGTGTCTGCCATGAGTAATGTGATCAATGCAGCTCCTGTTACGTATGATGGATTGCAATTACAGCGCGAATTTTACTCACCTCGCTACAGAAGCGAAAAACGCTCAGATCGCTTGCCAGACTTCCGTTATTTACTGCAATGGTCACCAGATATTCGCCTAGACAACTCGGGCGAGGCCAGTCTGGAACTCTTTACATCGGATTGCCCAGGTAGGTTTCAAATTATTCTGGAAGGTATCAGCCCGGACGGACGTGCCGGAAGTGCAACAAATTTTTTCTATGTGAACCGGTAAAGTGAATTTGCAATCGATACCGGAAATACTTTTAAAGAAATACCTTTGATCTCCCTCATTAGAAAATAATTTAGAGAGAATTTATCAAGCAGAATGTCACCTTCCCGGCTGGCCGTTAAAATTATTTTCTTTCTCAACGGCTTTGTGCACGCCAATTATTTTTCAAGGCTGCCGCGCATTCAAGAACAATTTCAAATTGATAATGGCATTGTAGGACTCGTACTCCTTTCTTCCTCCGTGGGTGCACTGCTTGCCATGCCGTTTACCGGGTGGCTCATTATTCGCAACGGCAGTCGCAACATCACTGTTATCTCCGTCATTTTTTATTGTGCCTTGATCCCTTTCATTCCGCGGATGCCGGAACTTTGGTCGTTGATTGTGTTATTCTTTCTGCTCGGTGTGTCAGCCGGCATGCTCGATGTAGCCATGAACTCACAAGCCGTGTTGGTAGAAAAAGAAAAAGGCCGACCCATCATGACATCATTCCACGCGTTGTTCAGCATCGGCATGATGTTGGGTGCCGTGTCGGGGTCGCTATTCACCTCGCTTGACTACGGTCTGTTTTCGCACTTCACTATCATCAGCGTGGCCAGCCTGGCTGCGGTGATCGTAGCCCGATACTATCTCATTCACGATCGCCCGCAAGGCAAACGTGATGAAGGCCCGGCCTTCCGGTTGCCCAATGCCGCGATGGTGAGCATCGGCATCATTGCATTTTGTTGTATGCTCGGTGAAGGTGCCATGGCAGATTGGAGCACCAACTACATGGAAAACATTGCGAATGCTGAAAAGGCCATTGCCCCTCTTGGACTCTCAGCGTTTGCTTTGGCGATGACCATCGGGCGATTTTTGGGTGATGGTGCCCGCTTAAAGTTTGGCGATCGCAACCTGATGATCGGTTGTGGATTGGTGGCCACAGCCGGATTAGTCATGGCCATTTTGTTTGTACAACCATATGCGGTCATTGCCGGATTATTCATCGTTGGACTGGGTCTTTCCGCCATCGTGCCCATTGCATACAGCATTGCAGGGCATACTAAAAATCTGCCACCCGGTGTCGGACTGGCCATGGTAACCACAGTGGGATATACAGGTTTTCTGTTTGGCCCGCCCATTATCGGATTGCTGGCCGATTGGTTTACCTTGCGATTGGCATTATTGCTCGTGGTATTTCTATTTTTGGTAATGATATTTCTAAGCTTCCGGTATAAAAATGGTAACGCATGAATATTCAACACGAAGAGATTGGGAATCACGGTACCTTTTTTGTTGAACAAAATGGCGAACGTGTAGCGTACATGACGTACAGCAAAGCCGGAACTACGCGCATCATTATCGACCATACCGAAGTAAGCGAAGCACTCAAGGGCCAAAATGTTGGCAGGCAATTGGTAGCAGCCTCGGTGGACTACGCGCGGAAAAAGAATCTGAAAATTTTGCCTTTGTGTCCGTTTGCACACTCGGTGTTTGATCGGGTGAAAGAATACGCAGACGTGCTGGATTAATCATGCCGTTGATTGTGGAATCATCGTACCGGCCACCGGCCTATTTGCTTAATGGCCATTGGGAGACGATTATTCCCAGCACCTTTCGGAAAATTACTGATGTAGCTTATCAACGTGAACGACTTGAATTAGCCGATGGAGATTTTTTAGATCTTGATTGGCTAAAGCAATCTTCTGCCAAGCTTGTCATTATTTCGCATGGACTGGAAGGAAGCAGCGAGCGGCACTACGCCAAAGGAATGGCCAAATTCTTTTACAGACATGGATGGGATGCACTGGCGTGGAATTGCCGCGGCTGCAGCGGGGAGATGAATCGCCTACCATGATTTTATCATCATGGTGCTACAGAAGATTTGGCGGCCGTTATTCACCATGCTGTAGACTCAGGCCGCTATCGCGAGATTGCGTTGGTTGGCATCAGCATGGGCGGCAGCATGACGCTGAAGTACCTTGGTGAGCGAAAATACCAGGTACCATCCATTGTGAAAGGAGCCTCTGCCTTTTCAGTTCCCTGTCACTTGGGTGATAGCGCAAAAGAGCTGGACAGACCCGGAAAACGATTCTACTTAAATCGTTTCTTGAAAAAATTGGAAAAGAAGATCAAGCAAAAAGCAATTCTGTTTCCGGATGTATTGTCATACAAAGGCTTTGATACCATTCGCACCTTTGAGGAATTTGACAATCGATATACGGCACCGCTTCACGGTTTCAAAAATGCGAGGCACTTCTACGAGCAGGCTGCCGCTCTTCCATACCTATCACAAATTCAGTTACCTACCCTGATTGTAAATGCACTGAATGATCCCTTTCTGCCGGAGAGTTGTTATCCCTGCGATATTGCTCGGCACCATGAGCATGTCTTTTTACAAACACCGGCCCGCGGTGGGCACACCGGATTCACGTTACGTGGGAAAGAAGAAAATTGGATGGAAGTTCGGGCGTTTGAATTTCTGGGAGCAGAATCAATTTACTGATTTCAATTTCTCCACCAGAAACCCAAAGCCATAGCCTGTGAGTTGAACGAGTGCGGAAGGCACACACCAGAAGGCAGCGGAAAGATTTCCCGTTACCCGGAATCCATCCACAAAAATGAAGAACAAATAAATAACAAGTAAAAAAATTCCTAAGGCTGCCAATGGAGGCACTGCGAAACTAAGGATGGGAATACTCAGAAGTGCAAAGAGAAAAAGCGTGGGAAACCAATGCGTCATTTTAATTGCATCGGGGTGCACCCGTGCTACTTGTACGCGACCGCGACCGAAGCCAACAACCTGCTTAAAAAACTGCTGAAGGTTGGTTCTGCGTTTGTGGTAAACAAAAGCTTCATGTATCAAGCCCACACGAAAGCCCAGCTTCTTCATGCGGATGCTCAATTCAATATCCTCCGCGAGCCGGTCAAGCGCGAAACCACCAGTCTTCTCAAAAACCTGGCGGCTCATGCCCATGTTAAAACTTCTTGGCTGAAAGGAATCTGCGCGCCCTCCACGAATACCACCCGTGGTAAAAAGAGATGACATTGTATAGGCCATCGCTTGTTGCAGCGGGGTGAATTTTTCGTGACCGCGATCGGGCCCTCCCCAGGCATCCAATGAATTGGCAGAAAGAAATATTTCTACAGCTTCAAAATAGAGAGGCGGCAGAATGCAATCAGAATCGAAAACAACCAGGTACTCTCCTTTGGCTTTTGCAAAACCAGCATTTCGACTTGGGCCAGGCCCTGTGTTGGGTTTGGTTATATATTGAATTGGAATAAGCGATGAGAACCGCTCCACCACCTTCTCGGAAGAATCAGTAGAGCCATCTTCCACTACAATCACTTCAAAATTGGAAATAGTCTGATCAACCAGGCTTTCGAGC
>JAIENH010000722.1 GCA_019751475.1 Cyclobacteriaceae bacterium | reverse complement strand
ATCAGCAATCGGTTATCTGATTATTTACGATTTGGCATGTACCCGGGAATCATTGATCAAACTGAAACAGCTAAAAAAAGGCTTTTGGATGAACTCGGATCAGACTACCTGTTCAAAGACGTTTTGTCAACTGAAACATTGCGCAAGCCCGACTTTCTACGACAACTACTTAAAGCCTTGGCACTTCAAATTGGATCAGAAGTGTCCTTTCGCGAGTTGAGTAATCTACTGGGCACATCTGTCGAAACTATTCAGCGGTATGTGCAACTGCTAGAACATTCATTTGTCATTTTTCGATTGAGTTCCTATAGCCGAAACCTTCGTTCAGAAATAGGCAGAGGCAACAAGTTCTTTTTTTACGACCTAGGAATCCGAAACAGTCTTTTGCAAAACTATAGCCCACTTGAAGGGCGTACAGATGCCGGGGCCTTATGGGAAAACTTCTGTATTGTTGAAAGAATGAAACTAATTCAATATGAACAGAAAAACGTCAATCTTTATTTCTGGCGAACCAAGACACAAAAAGAAATTGACTTTATTGAAGAAAGTGATGGTAAACTCGCTGCATTTGAATTTAAATTGAAGCCCGGTGAAGCAAAGGCCCCAAAGGATTTCAGTGATGCTTATCCATACACAACGTTTAATACCATACATCCGAAAAATTTCTTTCAATTTCTTCGAAGAAGCACTACTTCACCGTTGCCTGAATAAAACCCTCCACACTCCTGTCGATTATCTCAAATACTTCCTGGAAAAGTCGGTCATAGCCATAGTAAGGGTCGGGCACGTCACCGGGGCCTTGTGGATCAAATTCACGTAAGAGCTTTATTTTGCTGTGATGCCCAGAACCGGCAAGCCCTCTTACATGTAGATAATTATTGCGATCCATCGTCAGGATATGATCGAAATTCAAAATGTCATCTGGTGTTAGCTGCCGGGCAATGTGGTGCATTGTAACATTGTTTTTCGCAGCATTGGCCACGGTGCGATGGTCGGGCTCATCGCCAATATTGTAATTAGAGGTACCACACGAATCGGCCTCAAACTTAGCCGACAGGCCCAGTTGGGCTATTTTCTTCTTAAAAATAGCTTCCGCCAAGGGTGAACGGCAGATATTTCCCAGGCAGACGAACAAAACACGCGTCATCGAAAAAATTTTTCAAAAATAGACCGGCCAAGGGTTACATCCTCCCAGTCGCCAGCATATAATCAAGCATAGCACTTTTTATCTGCCTTTTGGTTTGAAACGCCCCGGTTTGTTCGGGGTGTTTCTATTTTAGCCCGCACTGATCCGTTCAATCTAACGCCCCCGTTGCTTAGATTTGCAGGTAACCAATTACACATCATGGAATTTATCAAGGTCAATAACCAGGTAGCACCCTTTGTTGCAGTTATCGAATTGTATCGCCCCAAAGAGCTCAATGCCCTTAACCCACAGCTCATGCAAGAGGTGCGCGATGCATTGCAACAACTCGACAAAGATGCTTCAGTGCGTGCCATCATTATCACCGGCAACGAACAAGCCTTCGCGGCAGGGGCCGACATAAAACAAATGGCCGACAAGACTGCTATTGATATGCTGATGCTCGACCAATTCAGCACGTGGGATCAAATCCGCAAAACAAAAAAGCCCATCATAGCAGCCGTGTCCGGTTTTGCGTTGGGTGGCGGATGCGAGTTTGCCATGACCTGCGACATGATCATTGCGTCAGAGACGGCCAAGTTTGGCCAGCCAGAAATCAAGTTGGGTACCATACCGGGTGCGGGTGGCACCCAGCGTCTTACCAAGGCACTTGGCAAAGCTAAAGCTATGGAACTCATTTTAACAGGACGTTTTCTATCAGCCGAAGAGGCGCTGAAATATGGGCTGGTGATAAAAGTAGTACCGGTAGAATTTTACCTGAAGGAAGCCATCACCCTGGCGCAGGAAATTGCACAGATGTCACCCGTGGCGGTGCAACTGGCCAAGGAGGCGGTGAACCGTTCGTTTGAAACATTGCTGGACGAAGGGCTCATGTTTGAACGCAAGAATTTTTACCTCACGTTTGCCAGTGCCGACCAGAAGGAAGGTATGAAGGCCTTTATCGAAAAAAGAAAACCCTCGTTCACTGGTTCGTGACGAGGGTCTATTTTTTTAATTGATGATTATCGCACGGTAAATCCAAAGCCTGCAGTAAACAAGCCTTTGGCATTTACTACTGAATAGTCTCCATTAAGTGTGATTGGTCCGAAGTTAAACCGGATGCCACCGGTAGCCCGGAAGCTGCCTTTTGAAAATTCATTTTTGAATGGATCGGTAAGATTGACAGACTGAAGCAACGGAACTGCCACATCTCCTGCTATGAATGCCCTATCTACATTGTACGTACCCTTAATGGAATAGTTAGTGGTTGAGCTATTATAACCAATACCTCCATAGAAGGTAACGATTGCCAGACTCTTGCTAATCAACACCTGACCGGTGTAAGCTTTCGTCTCTGCAAGTCCTTGTTGGCCAGAACCTGTATAAAGTCCGCTTAGATCAGTGCTTGCTTTCAATTGAGAGTATGCGAGGAAAACTGACAGCGAGAATGGTAACATCTTAAGACCTGGAATGTGCTGCTTGATATCATGATGCACACCAAAGCCCCAGTTCTCCAATTTAGTGCCATTAAATGTTATTGCCGGAGTATAGCGCATACGCAAATCAGTATTTGCAAAAAGGCCTAAGCCTAACTGCATCGTGGGTACTGCAATTGACCCCACCGGAATATCCTTCGTGATGTTGCCTCCATCAGGACCTAAAAAAGTACCAGGGGGAACTGAGGGAATAACAGTATTAGGACCTGCGGTAAAATTAAGTTTACCAAAATCCTTTTCTGGCCCATAAGCCGTTGGAAATCCATTGTTTCCACCCGTTGATCCACTGGCTTGGACCCCCTGAAGCCCAACAGGGCTAAAATATTTTGAGCTGCTGTTGGCCGTGATGGTGTTCATCGTCACGTTAAAATCAAAGCCAAACTTCTTATGCGTAGCAGCGGTAGTGTACCATCCATTATTTACCAATGAACCAAAATCCTCGGCAATAGGTGCTATGTAGCCATTAACCAATTGTTGAACATTGTTGGCCCCTCCACTTGGAACAGCCGCAGCCGGGAAAAATTTGGCAATATCCTTTTGCGCAAAGGCGAAGGAGAAAGCAAAACAGCTTGCCAGTATTAGAAAGCTAATTTTTTTCATAAAGAGTTAATTTATCACGAAAGATACTATTTCAGATTCAAGTATAAAACTCACCGACACTCTGCTTGTTGACCCTTTACCGGTACAATCACCTCGGCTCGCGGTTTCATTTTCTTCAAAGTCTCAGCAAATGATAGCGACTGTTCTTCTTCGCCATGAATAACAAAAATCTTCTTAAGGTCACCACCGATTCGGTTGACATGTGCAATCAACTCGTTCTTATCTGCATGACCTGAAAGGGAATCCAGGGAAGCTACTTTTGCTTTCACCTCATACGGTTCGCCAAAAATATTAACGGGAGACTGTCCACTCTTGATTTTTGCGCCCAGTGTATGCTCGGCACAGAAGCCCATAAATAAAATCATGTTGTTTGCATTACCAATATTGTTCTTAAGATGATGCAATATCCGGCCTGCTTCTGCCATGCCGGAAGCACTAATGATCATAGCGGGGCCTTTGACCGTGTTCAACTTCTTGGATTGTTCAATATTCCGAATGTACAGCAAGTTTGACATTTCAAACGGGTTGCCCTCACTCATCAGGAATTCATAAATCTCTTTGTTGAAACATTCCGGGTGAAGGCGATATACCTCGGTTGCATTCACAGCAAGTGGACTATCAACAAATACAGGCACCGGTTCAATGATCTTTTTTTGCACCAGTTGGTTGAGTGCCCATACAATCTGTTGCGTGCGCCCCACGGCAAAGGCCGGGACGATCACCTTTCCTTTGTTCTTGAAAATATTTCCAATCACACCCGCCACTTTTTCATCGGCATCTACTGCTTTGGAATCATGCAGTCGATTGCCGTACGTGCTTTCTATTTGTAAATAATCTACATCCTCTACGGGTTGCGGATCGCGGAGAATGGGATCGCCCCCTCTTCCCACATCGCCTGTGAACAGGTAACGAAAGGATCTATCGCCTTCTTGAATGTCCAGGATCACCTGGGCCGACCCAAGAATATGGCCCGCATCGCGAAAATGCAATGTCACTCCTTCGCACACATTGATCGGACGATCATAACCAATAGCTACAAACTGGCGCACCACCTTTTCAGCATCCTCTTTCGTGTACAGTGGCTCTACGGGTGGTTCATTTTTTCTTGACCTTACTTTGGAAACATATTCCGCATCCGACTCCTGAATATGAGCAGAGTCCTGTAATAATATAGCCGCTAAATCCTGCGTGGCGTGTGTGCAAAAAATGTTTCCACGAAAGCCCTGCTTGTAGAGATTGGGGAAGTTTCCACAATGATCAATATGCGCATGGCTCAGGATGGCTGCATCAAGCGTAGCCGGATCAAAGGAGAATTGCTGGTTCTGATCGTATGAGTCAGATCGCTTTCCTTGATACAATCCACACTCCAGCAAGATTTTCTTGTTATTGACCGTGAGCAGATACATCGACCCGGTGGTGGTGCGGGCAGCGCCCAGAAATTGAATGATCATACATGTTGATTAGCGAATCAAAGTAGTAAAAAAATGACACAGACCTGCCTCAACCAAACGATATCAGTAAAGTTGAAGGCAAATTCTATCTTTGGGCCGCATCCATCATGGAATTTCTCTACGATACCGGCCTGCGCACCTTGCGCTTTACCTACCTGATCGCTTCGTGGTTCAACCCAAAAGCAAAGGCTTTCCGGCTTGGCCGGCAGCAGCAAGCTTCGCTACTTGAAAAAAGTTTCCCACTGCCTGCTTCCGAAAAACTAGTCTGGATTCACTGCGCTTCGCTCGGAGAGTTTGAACAAGGAAGACCGGTGATAGAAGCGTTGAAGTCGTGGAATCCTTCCTTAAAAATACTACTAACCTTCTTTTCCCCTTCCGGCTATGAGGTGCGCAAGAAGTATGAGCACGCTGACTTTGTCTTTTACCTTCCGTGGGATAGCCCGCATCAAGGTAAGTGGTTTGCTAATGTAGTGAAGCCGGCACTTGTCATTTTTGTGAAGTACGAATTTTGGTATTACTATTCTATTGAACTTCGAAAAAAAAATATTCCCCTCATTTCTATTTCGTCCATTTTCCGCGAAGAGCAGGCTTTCTTTAAAAAATCAAGCGGTAAACTCTTCCGCAAAATCCTTGCATCCTTTGATCACTTCTTCGTTCAAAACAAGCAGTCGGCAGATTTACTCAAAACCATTGGCATCGAAACCACCACGGTAGCTGGTGACACCCGCTTTGACCGGGTATGGCAAATTGTGCAACAGGGCGAAGAGGTGCCGCAAGCGGTTTCATTCAAAAATGAACAAAAACTTATGGTGATCGGCAGTGCCTGGCCTGATGATATGGAGGTGCTGTATCCCTTTATCAATGAAAATACAAACCGGCTAAAATTCATCATCGCGACACACGAAATCTCCGCCCCTTTTCTGGATGAGATTGAGAAGTCGATCGAAGGAAAGTGTGTTCGTTTCTCGCGCGCGCAAAATCAATCACTTGAAGATGCGCAGGTATTGCTCATCGATAATGTGGGCATGCTCTCACGACTTTATCGCTATGGCGAATTTGCATTTGTTGGCGGAGCCTTCCGGCAAGGTCTGCACAATATACTGGAGGCTGCCTGCTGTGGCATTCCTGTTTTCTTTGGCAATAAAGCTTATCAAAAATTTCAAGAGGCTGTTGATTTGGTAAATGTGGGTGGAGCCTTTGCCATCGGAGATTATCCGGCTTTGAAATCAACGTATGAAATGATGACCAATCAGCCCGATGCGTTTTTGTTAGCCTGCGATATTACGCGACACTATGTGCAAGAAAATCGTGGAGCCACGGAAAAGATCATGACTTATTGCAAAAAACACCTGTCGTGATGGAAGGGCGTGTAATCAAATCAACAGGATCGTGGTACGAAGTGCTGGGAACCGATGGAAAATTGTACACAAGTCGGCTGCAAGGCAAACTGCGATTAGAAGGTATCAAGGAGACAAACCCTGTAGCTATTGGCGACCGCGTGCAACTCGTGATCGACCAGGAGGATGCATCCATCACAGAAATTCTGCCTCGACAGAACCACATGCTGCGACAATCCGTAAAAAAAACAGGGCATAGTCATGTACTCGCGGCCAACATCGACCAGGTGCTGCTTGTAGCAACGTTAAAACATCCGCGCACTTCGCGAGGATTTATTGATCGCTTCCTGGTGAGTGCCGAATCGTTTCGCATTCCGCAGGTATTGCTCATTAATAAAAAAGACTTGTGGTCACCGAAAGAAGCGGAAGAGGCCGATGAGCTGCAACAGCTCTATCTTTCCCTTGGCGTGAAGACAGAACTTATTTCCGCCACAGCTGGCGACTGCGCACCCTTGCTTAAGAAATTGATCGCTAACAAAACGACCCTGGTGGCCGGACATTCGGGCGTAGGAAAATCTACGCTGTTAAATCTACTCTCGCCTCAAATAAAACAAAGCGTACACGAAGTGTCAGGCGCTACCGACAAAGGCACGCATACGACTACGTTTGCCGAAATGTTTGCTTTAGATCCCACAACATTTATCATTGATACACCCGGTATCAAGGAATGGGGTCTGGTAGAAATGGAACCACAGGAGATTTCCGATTACTTTCCTGAAATGCGCGAGCTGCGCCTGAACTGCAAGTTTGGTTCAAGGTGCTTGCACGTATCAGAACCCAAGTGTGCTGTGCTTGAGGCCGTGGAAGCGGGAAGTATTGCCGCCAGTCGCTACGACAGTTATGTGAGCATGGTGAC
>JAIENH010000448.1 GCA_019751475.1 Cyclobacteriaceae bacterium | reverse complement strand
AAATTTTTCCGTTGTTGATAACGCAGACTCCGTTGTAAGTAGTGCCTTCTATTCGCACAGGTATGCCAACACAAACTGTTATGTTGGTGCAATCGGGGAGGAGAGTAAAAAGTTTTTTCCACGCAGTGGCTGTAAGCCAGTCGCTGAGAAAGAGGTCTTCGCATCCATAGCCGGTAAGACAAAGCTCCGGTAAACACAAAATCTGAACAGACTCCTTCTGGGCGGCCTGAATGGCTGCGCGGATGTTCACGAGATTGTTTTCCCAGTGAATGGGGGTTTGGTTCAACGTTGCACCGGCAATGGTAAGCTTACGCATAGTCAAAAGTACAACCTTGATTGGTTATGAAATGTTCAGTTTCTCGCATGTTTTCATCGCAGCATCTTGCTCGGCCTTTTTCTTGGTATAGCCGTAGCCGGTGCCCTGGGGCTCGTCATCAATGAATATTTGAACAGCAAACTCTTTTTGATTCTTGTGCTTTTTCACTTCTATCGTTTCAAAGCGCACCGACTTATTTTGTCGTTGGGTCCATTCAATAACACGGCTCTTGTGGTTGGTATTGGTCTGCACTACTACTTCCAGGTCAAAATGGGGCTGTATAAGTTTATCGATCACAAACTTTTTGCAACGTAGATAGCCTTTGTCTAGATATACTGCACCGATAATTGCTTCGAGGGTATTGCCTAACACCACCTGTTGCAGCTGAATATTTTTCTGATCAAACAGCACAATGTGGTTAATGCCAAGTTTTCTGGCGAGCTGATTGAGCGAATCTCGGTTCACCATCCGCGAACGTATCTCTGTAAGGAAGCCTTCGTCTTTGAATGGATATTTTTTAAAGAGATAATCGGCTACCGCAGCTCCAAGTACGGCATCACCCAGGTACTCGAGTCGTTCGTTTGATTCTCGGAAGCCATTGGTTTCTTTTGCCCGGCTGGTACCCCCCCCCGCCAGTTTGTACAAGGCGAGATTGGAAGGAGTGAAGCCAGTAATGTTGCGGATGGCCGCAGTCAGCTTTTGTTCTTCTTTTTTTGATTTACTGCCCGGAATTTTGAGTAAGTCCCACACAAACGTGCTTTACTCAAATTTCCTGATGATGATGGAAGCGTTATGACCACCAAAACCGAATGTGTTGCTCAAAGCAATTTTTACGTTGCGGTGTTGGGCTTTGTTGAAAGTAAGGTTGAGTTTAGGATCAAGACCATCATCATCTGTGAAGTGATTGATGGTGGGCGGCACAACTCCTTCATTGATAGCCATTAAGCAAGCAATTGCTTCGATGGCACCGGCAGCACCGAGCAAGTGGCCTGTCATGGATTTGGTTGAGCTTATGTTCATCTTGTAAGCGTGCTCACCAAACACTTTCTGTATGGCCTTTATTTCGCCAATGTCTCCCAGGGGAGTAGAGGTACCGTGTGTGTTGATGTAATCAACTTCATTTGCGCTGATGCCTGCATCGGCAAGCGCATATTCCATAACTTTAATAATGCCGGCTCCTTCAGGGTGGGGAGCGGTGATGTGATAGGCATCGGCCGACATGCCACCGCCTAAAATTTCGCCATAGATTTTTGCGCCACGGGCTTTTGCGTATTCATACTCTTCGAGCACCAGCGCACCTGCACCTTCTCCAAGTACAAAACCATCGCGGTCTTTGTCATACGGGCGAGAGGCCGTTTCAGCCGAATCATTTCGCTCGGAGAGAGCCTTCATGGCATTAAATCCACCCACACCGGCTTCACACACAGCGGCTTCTGAACCACCCGTGATCATCACATCGGCTTTGCCAAGACGTAAATAGGTAAAGGCATCGTAGATAGAATTCGTAGAAGAGGCACAGGCAGACACGGTTGCAAAGTTTGGTCCACGAAATCCATACTTAATAGAAATGTGGCCCGCACTCAAGTCGGGTATCATCTTAGGTATGAAGAAGGGATTGAATCGGGGAGTACCATCACCACGGGCAAAGGCTTTTACTTCTTCCTGAAAAGTAAGCAAGCCACCGATGCCGGAACCCCAGATCACACCCGCACGATCCGGATCAATTTTATCCAGCGGCAAGCCTGAGTGCTTCACGGCCTCGTCCACAGACACGAGTGCGTATTGCACGAAGGGGTCAATTTTACGAGCCTCCTTCTTGTCCATAAACTGCGTGGGGTCAAAACCTTTTAATTCGCAGGCGAACTTGGTCTTGAAGAGAGTAGCATCAAACCTGGCGATAGGTGCCGCACCACTTTTTCCATTCTTCAATCCTTCCCAGTATTGCTGGAGGGTATTTCCGATTGGCGTGAGTGCACCTATCCCTGTGATTACTACCCGTTTGAAATTCATATTGAAAATTTGATCAGGAGTAGATCCTGATTATTTCTTAGCGTTTTGCTCAAGGTAGGCAATCGCCTGTCCTACGGTCGCTATGTTTTCAGCCTGGTCGTCCGGAATGGAGATATTAAATTCTTTTTCAAACTCCATGATCAACTCAACAGTATCAAGTGAATCGGCACCCAGGTCGTTAGTGAAACTTGCCTCTGGTGTAACCTCCGATTCCTCCACTCCGAGTTTGTCGATGATGATCTGCTTTACTTTTTGTGCGATGTCAGACATGATTATAAGGTTTAGTATTTTTAAAAATCTGCGCAAAGTAAGAGATTTGGTGCCATATTATCAAACTTTTTAGGTTTGGTAAAAAGCCCTCCATGACCGCAAAAATCAAGAAAAACAAGCTGGAGATTGAGTACTCCTACGATTTTGAATTGGTGGGCGTGCGCACCTCGCTGAAGGGCTATCAACTCGCCTGGCACCTCAATAAAATTCTGAGTGGCAACCTGATACGACAGAAAAATTTCGCGCTGCACTTGAAAAAGGGGCCAAATCTTTCGTTTGATCATTTCTCGTTTAAAAGCCCCATGAACGAACTTCACCTGTTCAAAAACAAGACGATTGACACGGAAGGTGCCACAACTGAACTGGTGCCTGAGTTTCCTCACTTTGATTTTGTTTTGATGACGCAAAGCGAGGAAAGCTTATCCGGCAATCGATTGCAGGAATACTTGCGTCACATTCCTTCCGTTGAATTGGCTGCTTTAATACCTTTGGCATCTTTAAAATCAAAAGACAACTTCATCTTTTGATATTATTCACCACAAATCAGGAAGTCTATAGTTCAACATCTGTATGGAAAAAATCTCGTATAACAAGACCAAGATAGTCGCCACCGTGGGGCCGGCCTCCAATTCAAAAGAGATGCTGCGCGCCCTGGCCAAAGAAGGTGTGGATGTGTTCCGCTTAAACTTTTCGCATGGCACACACGAAGACCATCTGAAGGTGATAAACTTTGTGCGTGAGATCAACGAAGAAATGGGCACCCACATCGCCTTGTTGCAAGACCTTCAAGGCCCGAAAATCCGGGTGAATGAAGTAAAAGAAGGCACGGTGCTTACGCCCCGCGAAACTATCATCATCACCACGCGCGAACTGGTGGGCGATCATGAAATGGTGAGCACCAGCTACAAAGACCTTCCACGTGATGTGAAGCCGGGCGACATGGTGCTGATTGACGATGGTAAAATTGAATTGAAGGTAAAAGAAGCCCGGGACATTGACGTGGTGTGTGAGGTAGTGTATGGTGGCCCACTCAAATCCCGCAAAGGAATTAACCTTCCTTACTCCCGCGTGACGGCCCCCTCGCTCACCGAAAAAGATTTGAAAGACCTCGAGTTTGGTTTGAAAAATAAAGTGGACTGGGTCGCACTTTCGTTTGTACGCAAAGCCAAAGACATCGACATCCTTCGCGGCATTATCGATCAGCACAAGTCAACCACACGCATTGTGGCGAAGATTGAAAAGCCCGAGGCCCTGGAGAATATTGATGCGATTGTAAATGCAACGGATGCTGTGATGGTGGCCCGTGGTGACCTGGGTGTGGAGATCTGGCTGGAGGAAGTGCCGATGGTGCAGAAGATGTTGGTAGAAAAATGCAACAGACTTTCCAAGCCGGTGATTGTGGCTACGCAGATGATGGAGAGTATGATTGAGAATCCTCGACCAACCCGCGCGGAGACGAATGATGTAGCCAATGCAGTGATGGACGGTGCCGATGCGTTGATGCTTTCTGCTGAGACAGCGGCAGGTAAATACCCTATCGAGGTGATACGCAGTATGGTGCGCACCATCAGTTCGGTGGAGAAGCAGGGTGGAATATTTTTCAAGTTCCGTGAGATCGACCCGAACTCGCCTAATTTCTTCAACGAAAGTTTGATACTCACCGCCTGCAAACTCGCGAAAGATGTAAGAGCTTCAGCTATTGTCGGCATGACGCAGTTGGGATACGCTGCCTACAAGGCAGCCTCGCACCGGCCCAACGCCAACATCTTTGCCTTCACAAGCAATAAATCCATTATCAACACCATGAACCTGGTGTGGGCCACGCGCGCCTACCACTACGACAAAGCCGCCTCAACTGACGAGACTATTTCTGATGTGGAGGCTATCCTGAAGCGAGATGGTCACGTGAAGAGTGGAGATATTTTCATCATCCTGGCGAGCATGCCCATCCAGGAGAGAGGTCGCTCCAATATGATTAAAGTACACGTGGTGAATTAGAAGCCGCTGACTTGGGAGTTAGAGGTTAAGGTTAGAAGTTAGAGGTTCGAAGTTAGACGTTAGACATGTTCTTGGGCGGCTGTCCACGCGAAACGCGTTGGCCACCGGGGTAACCCTGCCTGCGCTGCCGCTTCGGCAGACAAGCGCTGCAAGTCCACTACTCCGGGCTTTTACTACTCCTCGTGGCGCGAGGCGCGCCACTGCGGGGTGCCGCTTCTATCCCTGCCGCGTGGGTTATGTTTTGTTAATAGGTTATTCTAGTCATTCCCACACCCTTGTTGGTGAGCCTATTTCTTATGGCTCACGCGCAACATCAACAAGGGCAGATAATTTATCATGAAACTCAAAAAAGGCCTTTAAAACTTCTTTCGGAGTTTCCACATGAGGATAATGTCCAGAATTTTCCAGCAGCACAATATCTGCATTGGGAACCACTTCAGCAAAACGATCTGCTACGTGCTTACCCGAAACCGGGTCTTCAATTCCATTTATTAGCCTTATTGGAACAACCGCATTTACCACGGGCGTAACCCACCGTTCACGATATGTTCTTCGTTCTTCTATATAACGGATAAGCCTTGGTATCATTGAAACACCATTATTTTCCGAAACCAGCATCCATGTTTCATGTACGAACTCATTTGTTGGAGGATGTGCTTTGCTGAAAACTTTGGTTAAGCTATTTTTCATTGACTTTTCAGACATCAATTTAGCTACAAGAGGCCCGACAGGAGACATTAACAACTTCTGAATAAAAAGAGCATGATGTGTTTCAGGAAATATGCCTCCATTCATGAACACACATGATAACCATTTAATCTTTGATGATCTTTCAAATTGACGGGCTAAAAGTTCCTGGGCAACAGTATCCCCTAAGTCATGGGCAAATATATGAGCCTCGGTGATTCCAGCCTTAGTTGCTAATCCTTCAATAATATCAGCTTGTAAACTGATTGGTAAAGGCTGGTTGGGTTTAGCCGACTTCCCAAGCCCAATTAAATCATGAGCCATTACATCAAATCGTTCTGTTAATGAAGGCCATATTGCCTCAAAGTCCCATGATGATGAAGGAAACCCATGAATACAAATTAGCGACTTGCCTTTTCCTGATCGTTTGAAGAAAACGTTTAGATCATTAATTATCTCCGTTTTTCCGTCTATATACCAATCTGCTGAGTTCATATTCATTAATTGCTGCTGCGCCCTGTTGGTGTTGTGCGCGGAAAAGAGCGTGGCCGCACCAACAATCGAAACAATTGCTACTTTCACCATGACAAAATTAGCGAAAGCAACTGTTATCTAAGTTCATCTTGCTTGTTGGTGAGCCTATGCGCCATTGCTCACGCGCAACACCAACAAGGGCAGAGTGATTTATTAATGTCTGTATCTGGGGGAAAATCCCTCGCCTTTAGGCGAAGACTTTAGTTTAATAATTTTGTATGAAGCGAACACTAGATGACTCAGCGATTTTCTCCCGAATGATTTCCGAGTCTATGTGCATTGCTTCAGTCGGCTTTAGCCGATACTAAACCCTTCGGCTTTTAGCCGAAGGTAGTTCAGTTGGGTCTACTGTTACTTTAATGGGAATTCAATGAATTCACCCAAAACACTGGTTGTCACTTCATCAACCATTTCATTAAATTCTGTCTCATCCAAAAATTCCTCATTCAATTCTTCCATTTCCTGTCTCACCTCTGGGTAGTTGTCCTTCAAATTCTTAGAAAAATTTCCTGCTGCTTGCATCACTACAACACCATGCATGAGTTCCGGTAATTGCTGCGCATCCTTTAATGTTTTCATTAATAAGTCCCTTAATTTCGACTCCATGTCTTGCCTTACAGCCACTATACGAAGTTGATGAATGGGTATTTGTGGTTGAGGAGCGTGCTTCAGAACTAATCTTTTATGATTTTGAATTTTTGTGTCCATCTCCTTAATCAGTATTTCGGAAAGTCTTTGCTGTTCAAATATGCTTAGATTTCTGACGTCTGTAAATTGTCTTTCGTGAATAAACTCCTTCTGGAAATACTTGTACTTCCAAGTTATGTTTAGGTGTCCAGTGCTGTATAGGAAGTTGATTATTTGATTTTGTCCCTCTTGATAAAGGTTAAAACTTCTTTTGTCCAATGTTGTCACCCCACCATTACCATTAAAAGCGTAGTCATTAAGAACATTGACCATAACTTGAAATTTTTCCGAAAGGGATTGCCCTTGTAGATCGTAGTTGTCCTTGTTTAAGGAGGTAAAGAATCTATAGAGAATCACTGTTGTCCGACTAAAGTAGTAAAAGGGTGGTTTTA
>JAIENH010000395.1 GCA_019751475.1 Cyclobacteriaceae bacterium | reverse complement strand
CCGCACCCACATGAATAGTAAAGAAAATCGCCAAATAAAGCCCCGTCCATATATGTAACTTGTCAAATCCAGAAATTGCTGCTTTGCGATGGAGTGCAAAAAGATTTAGTCCTGAAATTATCTGTGTGAGAACCGCTAGTAACAAAATCGTCTCAACAAAGATGTTTCTATAAACATGCCGCAGTAAATTCATCATTTCAATATGCTCAGTCGCTCCGATAACGCTAAACAGATGATTGAATAAATGAGCTCCGATAAAAATCGAGAGGATGATTCCTGAGGTAAAATGAATTTTTCTAATCGTATTCATTACGTAAAAATATATCAAATCCACAACCTAAATGGGATGAGTCCCCAAGTGAACAGCACAACAATCCATTGTAACACCATTATTAAAGCAGCGAGATTGACTTTATTTCCCAAACTCGATAGCCCATTTCTCAAACAACTCACAAACGAAAAGGCAAGTCCTAACGGCAAAAAGCAAGTCGCCAAAAACAATAAAATGCTTGCGGGAGTTTTATCGCCTATCGCAACAAAAGACTGCAACAAGAAAAATGGTATGGGTACAAAAAGAAATAGCATAGCCAGAAAAGAACCTAACATCGGATTTACCACTACTCCCGTTTTGTACTTCACCACGTTAAATATACCCAACAAGAATAAAAACAATAGTCCAATGCAACCCAATGTAAAACTAACCAATGAGCTAATAAAAATAAGCCATTCACTTTTCTACTGGTAGAAAACCCATCGGAGATAAACGTGCTTCCATCAGCATCTTTGTATAATACATGCGAGCTTTCAGCTTTTTCATTTGCAATCAAAATATTTTCACCAACGCGATGTAGCACTTTTTTTGTTTTTTGAAACGGTGCCAAAACAACATCTTCATCGTTGATTTCAACCTTTGTGAAACTTGATAAAATGTCTGCATACGCAAGAGGCTCTACTTTGGAAAATAACGGAAGATAGTAACCCTCCCAATCTTCTAAGCCCTCGGTCGTAATTGTTTTTACGGTACGTGGGGCTACCTCTAGTTTTAAATGTTGATAAATATTGCGTTGAATCGTTCATAGTTAGCCGTTTCGCTATCCATGTTATGCGAAATGAAAAACGCCTTTTTGAATTTCGGAAACCAATACAGCATGGCATGATACCCAACAATATTGCCCGAGTGAGCAAGCCCGACTACTCCATGTCTATCACGCGTCATGGCACCTAAGCCGTAGCCTACCAACAAGCCTTTTTGTTTTGAAACGGTATTTTGTGCCTGACCCATTTGCGACAAATAGTCGTGATGAATAAATTCTTGGCCATTTATTGTTCCATCACTCAGTAAAAATTGAGCAAACTTTGCCATGTCGTAGGCCGTTGTAGTGAATTGACCGGCTGGTCGTAAATACATCGGAAGGGCGGCATAAATAATTTGATTGTCAAGATGCCCGAAAGCCAAGTTGGCGTCAGCGTTGTCTCCCACCTGCGAAACAAATTGGAATGTACTATTAGTCATCCCGAGTGGTGCCAATAAATTTCTGTCTAAGCAACTTTCATATTTTTCGTTTGTCACTGATTCAATAATCATGGCCAACAAGGTGTAGCCCATGTTTGAGTAGGAAAAGACTTCCCCCGGTGGCGCATGAACTTTCAGAACATTGGGATGCTGAGTAAACGCAAATTCAAGCGGTGAATTGGGTTTTGCATGCTCGCTGAATATCTGCCAAAGGCGAATATCCGTTAAACCAGATGTGTGGTCTAGTAAATGTCGGACTGTGATGGGATTACTCGCTTGCCATTGATTGTCAAAAGTAAATTGTGGTAAATAGTTACCTACCGGGTTGTTCAAGTCAAGTTTATTTTCGGTGGCGAGTCTTAAAATACCAGTTGCGATTAAAGTCTTGGTGATGGAGCCAATGTTCACTCTGTCAGTAGGTTTTAATGGCTTGCCCGTTTCTTTGCTATTTAAACCCGCAGCATCCATCGTGATTTTACCATCTGCATCTACCATTGACCAAACCGCACCCGTAAGCCCTTCTTCTATCAATGCTTTACTTATCTCATTCTTTAAATCCTGGTCTGTTTGAGCAACAACAGAATCTGTTAGGCAAAAAATAAGAAGGTAAAATATGTAAAAGCATTTTTTCAATGTCATAGCACTATTACAATGGTATTATAAAAGGGTACGCAACACACTCACCCACAGCGCATATCCCTCCGCATTCAAATGAAGTCCATCCGAGTAAGCGTATTTCACATTCAACTTACCCGTAGTGTCCAAAAACTTAGAGTACAAATCAATGTACTCATAACCTTTGTTTTTTGCTTGCGCTTTTAACTTAGAATTTACTTTCATCGCCTGGTCGTTTTTATTGAATGCATCTGGGTACTCGATTTTAACGGCATCGTTGGTAGGCAGGATGCTAAAGACAAAGATTTTTGTTTTGGGCGACTGCTTCTTAACCCTTACGCGAAAATACTTGTCAGGGAAAAAATTAGGGCTATTGTCAATACAACTGTGCGCATATTTCTAAAAGTGAATCGTAAAATTATCCTAACGCATGCCTTGCTATCAAGGTTTCAGTTTCGTTTCAACTGCAAATCAAGTTAAAGAATTACTTCACCGATTTTTTAGCTCGCCTGACTGAAACGCAATGAAGGCTGAAACTTGAGCTAACCATCACATCTCCCATTGAGTGAAGTACGCGTGGTAAAAGGGGCAATACGATTTTGGTATGGTGGTGGCGCATCCCAGTTTGCCAGTAGTGAGAGAGGGCACATCTTATTTCAAAACAAAATGCTTGTCCAGCGTATAGATCAAACTGATGTTCCAATCAAAATCACGGGCGGCAATACTTGACTTGATGGCCTTGTTGACAATCCCCGAAAGGGTAAACGGAAAGCCCTGAACACCCAGCGTGGTGGTGGCATTTACATAAAAGCCATCGTCTGCATCTACCTTGAGATAAAATACTTGCGGGTTGAAATTGAAATACGTTTTGCCTACAAGATTGATTTTAGTGAAGGTACCCTGCAGTGCCAGGAAGTTGCTGTTCTGCGGCCCATGTTGCTGAAAGGCGTGTCCTCGCAAATAGTACATACCTACGCTTACATGCTTCGATACTGTGTAAGTAGGAATAATCTCGGCCGCCAGAAACCGCCTCGCCACTGAAAGCCGTTCTTCGATTCCATTGACGTCCACCATGCGGGTGATGTAATTCAACCCGGGCAGATGACCGCCAAACGTTAATTGAAACCGGGGTTTGACAATGGCCTTGTACCGGTAAATGAAAATGAACGACCACGGACGCCCTTCCAACACAAACCGAAACTGGGGCTCGAAGCTAAGCCGCTTGTTGCCCATGCGCATGTCCAGATAAGCTGCGGGCGCACCTAGCGTAAAGGCTGGCACGATGGAAAATCCGTTGTTGGTCATGCTCACATCCGCGCGGAAAAAGAATGTACTGTCCTTGCGTTGTGCGCTGGCCGCACCAACAAAGAGTGAGAACAAAATCAGGAAGGCGTAAGATCTCATTTTCGTGGGTTTAGGGTTGGGGTTCTACTTGGTTGCTTACGACAAAAAGGTTAGCAAGATACTCGATCGAAATTAGTGACTACCTGATTTATCATGCAACTTTTAGCTACCGAATGACTGTTTGTCGCGCATGATTTATTTTACACAAGCGCGAGCAAATTAAAGAGCTGTAAAAAATCGTAACTATTTGATTTCACTTTATTAGCCTTGCAGTGGAATTCAAAAAAAAGCTCTGCAGGCGCTCAACCAAAAAATGAAATCACTGCTGATTACTCCCGAAGGTTTAGAAAAGTTAAAAGCAGAATTGGATCACCTGTGGCGGGTGGAGCGCCCCGACACCACGCAAAAGGTGGCTTGGGCGGCCAGCCTGGGCGACCGCTCTGAAAACGCAGACTATCATTACAACAAAAAGCGCCTTCGCGAAATTGACAGGCGCATCCTGTATCTGCGCAAGTGCATCGATGAGTTGAAGGTAGTGCACTACTCATCCTACCAGGAAGGCAAGGTGATGTTTGGGGCCTGGGTGGAGATTGAGTCCCGTCCCGATAATTATCGGGAGCAATCAGGAGGCAAAGCCATGAAGAACCGCTTCCGCATCGTGGGCAGCGAAGAACTGATTGGAGCGAAAGATTACATCTCCATGGACTCGCCCATGGCCCAGGCGCTGCTAAAAAAAGAAGTGGGTGATGAAGTGGTGGTGAAAACCGCCACGCGTCAGTTTGTTTGGCGCATCGTCAAAATTGAATATCAGAAGTAGGTTCAGCGAAGTTCTTCTCATTCACTTACCTGCTCTCCAGTCGAGATAGCGATTTTTTTGGCGTGCTCCTTAGTTTCAAAAGCTTGATAAGCAGAGATGCGGCAAAAAATCGATAATTTTGATCTATTCAATGTTCTAACTAATGGCCTGAATGAGTGATTCAAACGGAATTGACATTAGAGAGTGGCTGCAACAAAAAATATCTATAGAATCTGGTAATCCAATTGAGTTGATATCAATGGACGCAGAGTTTGAGTCCTTTAAGCTTGATTCCTTATCGCTACTTTCCATATCGTATGATTTGGAGAACGAGGTTAACATTGAAATCACCCCTTCAGATTTAACCGAGTTTAATACTATTAATAAACTGTCAAGGTGGATCGAAACCAAAAAGTAAGGTGGAATCCATTTTCCTCAGGATATTTTGCAGATCCTTATCCTCATTTGCAGGAGTGCCGGGTTACTAATCCTGTTCAGATCGGTACTCAAAACTGTTGGACCTTGTTTAAATACAAACATGTATCTCCGATACTCCGGAGCAAAGATTTTGAAGTTTCTGATTTGAGTGAATACCTAAAAGAAAAAGAAGACTACATCTTCAAATCAACTTCCGCCTGTCCTCATCTTTCCGAAACTACCCGATTATGGCCCATGTACCTGAATGGTGAACTTCACAAAGAGGTAAGACATATTATGGGGAGAGCGTTTAATGAGATTAATTTTCAGGGATATATTGAAGAGGCCGTTGATAAGACAAATCACCACTTTAGCAAAGTGACCGCATTTAACATCTATGATTATTGTGGTTACTACATCTATGATATTGTCAAACAGGTATTCGATCTTCAAAAAATGAGCCAGGAGGAGATGACCACCTATTCCAATCTATTGGCGGTGAGTCAAGATGTATTTGTTCCAAAACAAGTCTATCAAAAAATTAACGAGCAGATGAATTGGGCCAGACAACATTTTCAGTTATCGAAATTTAAGATTGAGTTAATGAGACTGTTTGCTGAGAAAAAAATGGAGACAGATGATGAATCTATTTATTCAATCATGAGTATTTCCACCATGGCGGCCTTCGAGACTTCAAAGGATAACTTAACCATGGCCCTCGTAGGATTGATGAGTAGACCTCAACTGATTGAATTGGTTATGGAGACCAGAGGTAGCTCGCTCGAACTACTTATCGAAGAGCTTTTCAGATTCTCTTCCCCTTTGCAGTTTACAATACGCGTAAACAAAGAGGCAATCGAACTGGATGAGAACCTTATTCCTGCGAATTCCAAACTGTACCTTAGTGTTGCCAGTGCAAACAGAGACGAAGAGGTTTTTTTGAATGCAAATGAAATACTCCCCACCCGAACTCCCAATGATCATTTGGCATTTGGCGGGGGTGTTCATTTTTGCCTGGGGGCCTCCGTAGCAAGAGCCGAACTCCGTGCTTGCCTTATACCCATGCTGTCACTTTTAAAAAATTTTCAACTTGATAGGAATAGCTTACGTTGGAATAAGCAGATTTTTATGCGGACCCTCAAAACCGCAACAGTTCATAAGCTAAACTAATGGATGGAAGTTAATCTTTTACTTCTTGGAATATACCTCATCTCATCAGTACTAATTGCTATCACTGTGCCACAGGCCTGGAGGTGGAAGGGTATTTTGGTGATTGGGCTTGCCTGTTGTTACTTGATTGTAGGAAACAGGATCACCCTATTTCTTATAGTTGCATTGGGATTCTACAGCTGTGGTATCCTGATATCCCAAAAAAAACTAAGCACATGGATCGCCATCCCGATTGCGCTCTTCCCTCTTTTGATTTCAAAGTTGCTTGAGTCAAAGGGGCATTTTTCAATTTATCGATCGGCAACTGCAAGCGCTCCGTTTGAAGGTGACTTTTTATTCTTTTTTCAGATTGTCGGAATATCCTATTTTACATTCACTGGCATTGGTTATCTTATTGATGTTAAGCGTGGATATATTGAAGCTGAAACAAGCTTTGCAAAATTACTTCTCTTCCTTATTTACTTTCCTGCGCTAACTTCCGGACCGATACATCGCGCCAAATACCTGATTCCACAATTTGATAAAATTGGAGTGAGTGATGAATCGATTTCAAAAGGGTGCCGGCTTATCTTATTAGGGCTATTCAAAAATCTGGTTGTCGGACAAAGGCTATATAATTTGCTCACCCTATTCTATTATAATGATGTAACCGGGCCATATACATTATTAATCGGGCTTCTGTTCTTTCTATTCCTGTATGTCAATTTTAGTTCTTACATAGATATTTTTCAAGGTATTTCGGAAGTTGTTGGGATTCGCTTAAAGAGTAACTTTAAAAATAGAATCTACTTTGCTGGCTCCCGGCAGAATTTTTGGAGTGGCTGGCACATCACGCTGAACGAGTGGTTCAGAGATTACTTTACTTTTCCACTTGCGCACAAATATCGATACAGAGCCCCTATCGATATCATTCTGATTGCTACTTTCATCCTCGTTGCCTTGTGGCACGAATTGACTTTTGTGATGTTGATTTGGGGTGTACTGAATGGGCTTTGGATTATTTTAGAAAAAAAAGTACCGTTTCACGTATGGCCA
>JAIENH010000405.1 GCA_019751475.1 Cyclobacteriaceae bacterium | reverse complement strand
TATTGGCAATAAGGTAACCCGCAACCGAATCATTGAACGCGAGCTTTCGCTCAAGCCGGGCGATACCATTCGCACGCAGGCACTGGCTGGAACCTTGCAATGGGACAAAAACAAAATCTACAACCTGCGATTGTTTAACACCGTATCGGTACGGGCCCTTGCATTACCGGAGAATCAAATTGACATACTGGTGGAAGTAACGGAGCGCTGGTATATTTTCCCTGCCCCGATCTTTGAGTTGTCCGACAGGAACTTTAACGAATGGTGGAACAACTACGACCATGACTTAAGCCGAATCAATTATGGCATGCGCCTTTACAAAAACAATTTTCGAGGCCGAAATGAGTCGCTGCGATTCACCGCGCAGTTTGGTTTTGTACGAAAATTCGATCTTCAATATAAAATTCCAAACCTGGATAGAAAACAAAAGCAAGGTCTTGCCTTCAGCTTTGACTTTGGAGAACCGCGCAACCTGGCCTTTAAAACGGAAGACCATAAGTTTGTCTTTCTTCGCGAAAAACGCACCGTAAAAAAAACAATTGGTGCCGATATTGAATACTCGTATCGAAAGTCATTTTTTGAGACACACTCTTTGAGTTTTGGCTATCGATACAATCAGGTGCTGGACACCGTGCTCTTGCTGAATCCTATTTATTACAATGGTAATAAGTCCACACAAAAACTCTTCGCCATTTCTTACTCTTTTAATTCCGAACATCGTGATGTAGTACTCTATCCATTAAAGGGCTATCAAGTGACAGGCTATATCAACAAAGCCGGCATATTCACTTCCGATGACGTTGACCAATTAGAATTGAATCTCACCTACGCGCGGCACTGGCCACTGGGTAAAAATTATTACTTGTCCAACTTCAGTTCGCTTTTCTACAGTTCGCCTGCGCAGCAGCCCTACACCGCCTTCAATGCACTGGGCTACCGCAGCTCACTCATTCGAGGGTTTGAAAACTATGTAATTGAAGGCCCGCAGTTCGCACTGAACAAAACCACGCTCAAGAAAAAAATCTTTCAGCGCACCTGGACACTCGAAGACATGCCCATCGAGCAATTCAACTACTTTCCCTTGGCGCTATACCTCAAGGTATTTGCTGATTTTGGCTACATCCAAAACTATCCCTACTACAATGAGAAAGGTTTAAACCAATTGTTTGCCGATCAATTTCTTTCGGGTGCCGGTGTGGGTCTTGATCTGGTTACATTATATGACCTGGTACTCCGATTTGAGTACACCTTTACCAGGCATCAACCGCAAGGCGCATTTTTCTTCAATATCAAGAAGGAGTTCTAATCGCGGTACTTCCAGATTTTTTTATTCCCTTTCTTATCATATTGATACCAGGTGCCGATGCGCTTGCCGGCTGCATAGCCTCCTGAGTATTGAAGGCGCGCTTCGTCATTGTAAAACTTCCACTCGCCTTCCTCCAACCCACCGACATAACTTCCTTCTTGAGAAAGTTTTCCGTCCTCATTGTAAATCTTTGTTGGGCCTTCCGGCAATCCATTTGAGTAGTCAACAACTCGGTGCAGTTTTCCATTGGCATGATAAAACTCCCAACGTTCAGAATATTGCCCATAGTGGTACACACCCTTCTTTTCAAGCAGGCCATTTTGATGAAAGTACCAGGCAGAGTCGTGCAGGGTGCCCTTGCTCCAATGCTCACGTCCTTGCTCAGTGCCGTTCGGAAAATAGTAGCGCACCTCCCCTTCTAACCGACCGACCACGTAGTGCTCAAGGGCGTTCACGCCTCCCGAAGGATAAAAGCATTTCCACTCACCCGTTTTTAAACCTCGCTCCAAGGCGCCTTTCGCCCGAACTTGCCCCTGGGGATAGTATTCCACGGTGTCTTTAGACTGGGCCAACAGGCCGGTCAGGGAAAGAAAAAAGATCGCTACAAATAAATTCCCCCAGATTGTTAAAAAATGCATCTGCAAAAATGTTAACTTATTTTCAAATCGCAGGAAATGAAACAATGGTTCGTCATCACCTTGTTTATTTCAGCCCGCCTTGCACCGGCTCAAAGCGTCAGCACACTAATGGGCGCACGGCCCGCAGGAATGGGCTTTGTCAGCACCGTGCTCACTGACGAATCCTCGATCTTTAATAACATCGGGGCCAGTGGCCGACTAACACGGGCAGCGTCTTTCTTTGCATACGAAGTACAACCCGCCCTGAAAGGCGCCAATCGGATGGCAGCTGGTATGGCCATCCCCATCAAGTTTGGTGTAACCTCCATTGGGTTCTTTCGATTTGGTGATGCTTTATACAGCGAACAAACAGCGGGACTCGGCTTCAGCAATACGTTCGGTATCGCCTCACTGGGTGCAAGAATAAACTATGTACAGTATAGTGCGGAAGGCTTTGGCACCAGAAGCACTTTAAGAATTGACTTTGGAGGGGTGGCTCAAATCACTCCACAAATTTCTGTCGGAGCATACGTGCTAAATCTTGGTCAGGCCAAAATTTCAGATTCGGAATTACTGCCCGTAAAATTAGTGGCAGGCATTGGTTTTAAGCCTTCTGAAAAACTGTTGCTAACCACTGAACTTGAAAAAGATCTTGATTATCGGGCTACGGTGCGCGCAGGTCTTGAGTACGTCATTCATAAAAAAGTATTTGCACGCACTGGATTTAACCTAAATCCGTCTGCCGGCTTCGCGGGCTTGGGCGTGCAGGTAAAACGACTCAAGATTGATTATGCTATCCAATTTGGTAACGTACTGAATGCCGTCCACCAGACTTCGGCTGTTTATCTGCTTTCAAGAGAAAAAGGAAAATGAAACGTTCGCTTATTTTGCTTTTGTGTCTTTTCTCAAAGACACTGCTTTCGCAGGATTATCCCCGGAAGGAAATCAACCTTGAAAAATTGGTGGACGAGGTTTTTCCCGTTCAAGACCTTGACCTTAACTACCAGGAGTTATATGAAAACCTTGCACAACTCCTCTCCAACCCAGTCGATTTGAATGCCATCACGCGCGAGCAGCTTCGGGCTCTCTTTATTCTATCGGAAGCCGAAGTGAATGAGTTTTTGAAATTCCGGGATGAAAGCGATCCACTGCTGTCGGTCTATGAATTGCAGTCCATACCAGGATGGGACAAGCAAACATTCGAGCGCATAATTCCGTTTGTGCGGGTGATTGATCCACAATCAAAACTCAATTCAGGATTTCTTAAGCGGGTAGCATCAGAAGAAAACAACTACCTCGTGATGCGCTACGAACGCACGCTGGAAGAAAAACGCGGATACCGACCGGACGCAGACTCATCACAACGCTATGCTGGCAGCCCCGATGAACTTTACCTGAGATACCGGGTAGCACGGTCGAATGATTTTAGCTTTGGCATCACAGCAGAAAAAGATGCTGGCGAAGTGAATCAATGGTCGCCAGCCAAGAAGCAATATGGGCCCGACTATCTGTCGTTTCACGCTCAGGTCATGAACAAGGGCCGTTTGCGAAATTTGATTGCAGGCGATTTTCAAAGTCAATTTGGTCAAGGTCTCACGCTCGGCAGTGTTTTTGGTTTTGGTAAAAATGCCGAAACCATCACCACCGTGCGGAGAAGTAATCTTGGCTTTCTGCCCTACACATCCCTAAACGAAAATCTATACTTCCGCGGCCTGGCTGTCAGCTACCAATTGCATTCCTATATAACGCTTCATGCGTTCGCTTCACGCACAGCCCGTGATGGGCGGGTGCTCGCTACGGAAAGTGTTGACGATCCATCGTTTATTTCTTCTTTTAATCTTACGGGATTGCATCGCACACCGGCAGAGATCATGGCGCGAGACCAAATTGAAGAAACCAATACGGGTGCCGTACTGCAATTCAGAAAATCAACATTAGATGCTGGCCTGATTTTTCATCAAACCCAGTTTGACAAGCCGGTGCAACGACAATCTACACCATACAATCAATTTTCTTTTCAAGGGAGCATGAATCAAAACGTAGGTGCTTATGTGAATTACAACATTCAAAACTTTACTTTCTTTGGAGAGGCCTCGCAAACAATCGGTCATGGTCCGGCACTCACGGCAGGGGTGTTGGGTAGTCTCACTAACAAAGCCGAAGTATCATTTCTCTACAGAAACTTTGCGCGCGATTTCTATTCTTTTTACTCTAACGCTTTCGCGGAAAGCACGGTGCCACAAAATGAGCGTGGATTTTATTGGGGATGGAAATACACTTTCAATAAAAGATACTGGATCAGTGGATACGTGGACTTGTTTAAATTCCCGTGGCTGCGCTATCGCGGATACGCACCTTCCGAAGGAAACGAATGGCTCATTCGGTTTAACTACAATCCTTCTAAGACCGTGCTCTTGTTTCTGCAAATGAGAGAAGAAACGAAAATCCGAAACCAATCAGGTGAGACAAACCTCTACTACACGGCTCTGGGTACCAAGCGAAACTACTGGATCAATTTAGATTACCAGGCACCTCCGTATTTCACCTTCAAGACGCGGGCGCAGTTTAGCTCCTATGATTTGGCAGGTAGATCAACGCGAGGCGTTGCTTTGATACAAGATGTTAATTTTGACATCAAACGCTGGTCGTTTTCATTTCGTTATGCTCTCTTTGATACTGATGACTATGACAATCGGCTGTATGTTTATGAGCGCGATGTCTGGCTGGCTTTCTCATTCCCGGCACTGTATGGAGTAGGCATTCGCAACTATGCCATGGTGCAATACCGTGTTTCGAAGAAAGTGGACCTTTGGCTTCGTTGGGCCCGAACACGATTCACCGATCGCGATCAAATCGGCACGGCCGGTGAATTAATTGACGGCAATACCAGAAATGATCTTAAATTTCAGGCGAGAATACGATTCTAAACCCACCTGAATGCACGGAGCCACCCATCTCACACCCGAAGTAGGCATTGTGATGGCCATCGGCCTGGCTATCTTTATTGTGGTGTATCGGCTCATCTTTAAAAAACCACGCAGGTAGGCCTGTCCGTTTGCTTAACCCCGGTTGAAGCAACTTATCGTCCTAATTGTACACTGGCCGAACGGGGCATCGGTAGTTTACAACGATAATGCATTTTTCATGGCAAATCCATTAAACCACCATGAGAAAAGTAAATCTGATCTTCGTTCTAATTGTTGTTTCCCTGCTCTTACTCTCTGCCGCCTCCATTGCCTTCAGTCAAACTACCAAAAAGACCCTCGAACTCCCCGACTTCAAAGCCATTTACGTGAACTCCAACTACACAGTGATGCTTAAGCAAACCAACAAACAGGAAGTGGTGGTCGAGACACTGTCAGAATTTCTGGAGGTAAGTGAAATAAAAGTCGATAACGGAGTATTGATGATCAACATGGATCGCAAGCCCGAAAACCCAAACAAGAGTATCTGGGCCAAGATTGATGACATCAAAGTAAATCCTACGATGAAGATTTACGTCAGCATGAAAAACGTGACTGACTTACAGGTAAATGGTGGTGGCAAAATCCTTTCAGAAAACTCCATTGCTTCAGATTTTATAACCCTTGGTGTGTCCGGCAACGGTAGCATGGATGTGGACATTAAAGGCAATACGATAAAAGCGGAGGTGAGCGGGCCTGGTAATCTCACGCTGCGCGGCTACGGCACCACCCTTGATGCGGTGGTAAGTGGCAGCGGAAACCTAAAAGGTTATGAATGCCCGCTGGAGACGGGAAAAGTAAAGGTGACCGGCACCGGCTCGGCAGAACTGAATGCAAGCGTAAGCCTGGAGGCACTTGTCATGGGCAGTGGCAGTGTGAAACACAAAGGCAATACAAAGACCGTAACGAAACGAGTTTACGGCAGCGGCTCAATCGAGCGGATTTACTGATCTCCAATACATTTTTCTCATCTGTAATATTCAGTTTGCAACGGAAGGTCAAATTGCTACCTTCGATGCATGTCACCGTTTCGCGCTTCTGTAGTTCAAGTAGCCCCAGTCTTTTTTGATCGAAGTAAGACACTTCAAAAAATAGGTGAGTTTATTCACCAGGCTGCGCGGGAAGATTCACGGCTCATGCTTTTTCCGGAGGTGATCATTCCGGGTTATCCCCGCGGATTGATTTTCGGCACGGCTGTTGGCGGGCGTACGCCTGAAGGACGCGAATTATTTCTTCGCTATTGGGAAAATGCCATTGAAGTACCCGGACCGGAAGCTGATCAACTGGCCAAATGGGCAAAAGAAGCTAACACGTACATTGTTATTGGTGTAACCGAGAAAGACACCATCAGCGACACCTTGTATTGCTCTCTCCTTTATTTTTCACCGGAAGGAAAATTGATTCATCGTCATCGCAAGCTGAAACCCACAGCTGCTGAGCGCATCATTTGGGGTGAAGGAGATGGCAGCGATCTTCAAGTATTAACTACACCGCTTGGAAAAATCGGTGGATTGGTGTGCTGGGAAAATTACATGCCACTGGCGCGCACCGCTTTGTATGAGCAAGGTATAGAAGTTTACCTCGCCCCCACAGCTGACTGCCGCGATAGTTGGCAAGCCACGCTCACACACATTGCCTGCGAAAGCCGGTGTTTTGTTTTGGGCTGCAATCAATTCCTTACTAAAGAGCACTACCCGGCTGATTTGCAAAAGCAGTTGGTCGAAGGCCATCCATCTTTACCTAGCTCGGGCGGCAGTGTCATCATTCATCCGTTAGGTAAAGTATTGGCAGGCCCTCTGTATGATAAGGAAGGTGTCCTCACGGCAGAAATTGATCACCGCGAGATTGTTAAATCGAAGATGGACTTCGATGTGATTGGCCATTATGCCCGGCCAGATGTCTTTGGATTTGAATGGATAAAAAAGAAATAGCACCATGCTTGAGTCAAGAAAAGTAATAGAGACCTTTTACACCGCCTTTCAAAACAAGGATTGGAAGACCA
>JAIENH010000259.1 GCA_019751475.1 Cyclobacteriaceae bacterium | reverse complement strand
TGGTGAAACGATTGGAGAAAAAAGGCGTGCCAATGGAGACTCTCGTGATTGTAGATGATACACACCACTGGATGCGTTACACCAATGCTATCCAGGTGTATTCGGCTACAGCCGATTTCTTTATTAGGAAATTAATGCCAAAAAAGTAACTCGCTAAAGGCATGATTTTCGTCATAGGTTCTGGTAAATGGAAGGGGTAGCTTTGAAGTATAATTAACCTATATGAAGAAGATTCTCATCCTCTTACCAATGCTGGGACTCTTGATGAGCAACTGCGCGGTGAATGTAAAAACTGTGTACGATCATCAGGCCGATTTTAAAAAATACAAAACATTTTGCTGGATGGAAGGTTGTGAGTTTAAGTTCACCGGCCCATCCTACGTGCAAGACAGTGCTGCCCGAGAAAACATCAAGCAAGCCATCATTGATGAGTTAAAAAGCAAAGGCATCACGCAAAGTGACAACAACCCCGATTTGCTTATCGGATTTACTATCACGATCAAAGACGAGCAGGCCATACTTTATCATCCATCATCCACACCCGACAGGCCATTTTATGCCCCACTTGAAAATGATGGCGAAGTAATTAACTATCTGAAAGGTACGATGGTGATCGGTATGGCTGATCGTGAAAAAAGTAAAGTGGTATGGGAATCTTTTGCTGTGCGTTACATGGAAATGAACCCAGACTTTTCTATCAAAAAAGTGAAAAAGGGTATTCACTATATCCTCCGCGACTTTCCACCCAAGCCCACACCCTGATGGCAAAGATTACTTCCAAAAAGTTTAGTGTAAAAATATCCGACTCGATTGGCAAGGTGTCAGCTGTAATTGCACGGCCAGCCAAGGCTACTTGCATGATGACCATGGCCCACGGTGCGGGTGCTGGGATGGATCATCCGTTTATGGTTTCACTGTCAAATGCACTGAATGAGTTGGGTGTTGCTACGGTGCGGTTTAATTTTCCATTTACTGAAAACAAGAAAAACCGACCTGATCCTGCTCCCGTTGCAGAAAAAACCGCGGCTGTGGTGGCCAATAAAATCCACGAACTGCATCCCGATCTTCCGCTGTTTGTCTCAGGCAAATCATTTGGTGGCCGGATGGCATCACATTGGCTCTCGAAAGAAGATGTTGATTTTGTTAAGGGGATTGTGTTCGTTGGATTTCCCTTGCATCCTGCCGGAGCACCTTCTACTGAGCGGGCAACTCATCTGACTTCTGTAAGGGTGCCGATGCTTTTTCTCCAGGGAACTAAAGACGCGTTAGCTGACCTTGCACTCATCACCGGTGTTTGCAAAAAACTACCTTCCGCTACTCTGATTACGTTTGAAAAAGCAGATCATTCATTCAAAGCAGGAAAAGAAAATCTCATTCCTAAGCTGGCTACCATGACAAAAGAGTGGATGGAGCAGGTACTTACGAAATAGCAATAATACCTCCGTTGGAAGAAGGGGAGACGCATCTAAATTATCAAAAGTGCTATTGCATCATAATACTCAACTACATAGGAGGTACATAGTTCACATAGACGTTTTGCAAAAAGCTATGTTTCCTATGTTTGTGGTTCAAAATAAGATGCGTTTGCGCTGACATTGGAAGGTTAACCAAAAATTTACAATTCAATTATTTACTAACTTTGTTGGAATAAGAGCAAAACAATGAAGACCCTGAATATCTCCATTTCAGACCTTGAGTTAAGCAAATTTGGAATTAAGAAAAGCAAGATTGCATTTTCTGAACTGGTCGATTTAGTAACCAAAGAATTATCCAGGCAGACTCACGATAGAAGTATCGAGTTAGCTGAAAAACATGGGCTTTCTGAAATGACAATGGATGAAATTAACAAAGAGGTTAAGGCAGTAAGGAAGCATGCAAAAGGTCGTAATTGACACGAATGTATTTGTCTCTGCCCTGATTCAACGGGGTTATTCTTATTCCATCGTAAATAGGTTAGTCATCTAGGGAAAAATTGATTTGTGCACGTCTGACGAAATCATAGAAGAATATTATTCAGTCTTTAAAAGGAAGAGATTTCATAAATATCAAGATTTTGTAAGCAATGCTGAATTGCTCATCGCAACGATCGAAACAAAATCGACTATGTATTTCCCCACCAATAAATTATCGATTCTCCGCGATAAAGACGACAATAAATTTCTCGAGTTATGTTCTGCTTGCATGGCTGATTTCTTAGTAACAGGCAATACCAATGACTTTACAATGTCTGTGTATAACCAAACTAGAATTGTCACGCCTAGACAATACTGGGAGAAGTATAAACCGGCACTTTAGCACTAAATACAAAATTGGCCTTTAGTGGAGTTAATGGTCAATCAATATCCACCGGCATCTTCTCCTTCCTTTCTTTTGCGAAGTTCAGGTCAATAAGAAAAGATATCTGAAAGAAGTCGCGCCCAATTTCATCAACCAATTGATAGTCGGTTTGATACAAATAGCCCGATTGAATGTTAAAGATCGGTGTGAGTTTGTAACCGATACCGGCAAAGAAGCGGTTGCGCTCAAAGTAGGGCAGGCGTGATGTGATGAAAATCTCATTGGAGACATTGGCATACCACGTGCCCGTTTCAATTTTCTTGTGATTAATCGGTATCACCAAATTGAGCCGATATCGAAAGCGTGGGCGATAACCATTTTGGGTAAAACGCTGCTCGAACCGGTAGCGGTGCTCAAACTTCAACCGACTGAAGTATTGAGTCATCGTAATCTGCTGCCACGATCGAAACTCATCGCTTAGCTTGGGAGTTAAGAAATCACCGCCTTGCTGATACGTATTGTAGTCGCCAACGGCTGCTGTGAGGGTAAAATCTTTGCTGAGTGAATAGTTGACACCAGCCTTGTATTCGTAGTAGTGAAAGTTGTTATAAAACTGAAGCGACCGTATTTGGCCCTCTGCGAAGAAACTCCACTTGTCAGAAACAGTGGCCTTCACGTTAAAGATATTCCAGGAGCCAAAACCGGATTGTGCGGCTAGGGAAAGTGGTAGCGAACACAATATAGTTACGAGCTTCTTCTTCACTTTACTCTACTCAACAATAGCTTCTGCTTCCATTTCCACCAGGTATTCATCCCCAATCAGATCGGCACGCACCATGGTGTTGGCTGGTTGTATTTCGCGAAAGCGTTCTCCATGCACGCGCGACACCGCTTCCCAGTCACGGATGTTGCGAATAAAAATCCGTGTGCGAACAACATGTTCTAATTTCCCCCCAAGGGATTGCACAGCTCCTTCAATTTTATCGAGAACAAAATTGGCTTGTGCCGAGGCATCGTTTCCGCCAATAGCACGACTGCCATGTGTAGCGGTTGTACCCGAAACAAGAATACGATTACCCTTTCTTACCGCACGACTGAAGCCCGCGCGATCTTCCCAAATGGTGCCGCTTAATGCTTTCGTTCTTCCATCGCTGCCGATGCGTGAAGGATATGGAGCAGGAAGGCTCTCTACATGATGACTTAAATCTCCTGAAGCCGTAAGGAAGGGTGGCTTTCGATATTCATCTCCGCAGTCGCCTGGTATCGGTGTAAGTTTACTAAGCGCACTTTTGATGGTAGCTCGTTGGCGTTCACTGAGTGTGAATGAGAAAAGCTTAGCGTTCTCATCAATGTGCTCACTCTTGCCCAGACGCGCTCCAATAATCACTCCACCGACAGCAGGCTGTTCAAGCATATAGCGGGATGCAATCGTAGAAATGGAAACGGTATTTTCTTTGGCTATTGTTTGCAGAACTTGTAGCAATTCCTGAAACACAACCCAACCACCGGCTGTATCAATAAAGCGCTTGTACTTCATTTGCGACCATGTGAGTGATTCGTTGATTACCGGCTCTTGCTTTCCAAGCCACCGCTCAGAAAGAAATCCTCCGGCAATCGTACCAAACGCGAGAAGTTTTACGCCATGCTTCAAACATAACTCAGTCATGTGCCTGGATGCACGTTGATCAAGCAAAGAATAGCAAACCTGGTTAGACACAACCTCGATACCACTGGTGATCGCGATTTTCAAATGAGCAGTGTCAAAATTGGTGAGTCCGAGATGTGAGATAAGTCCTTCTTGTTTCAATTCCTGTAAATAAAAAAGGCAATCGAGCCACCGGGGGTCAGCATAATTCCAGGCGTGGAATTGCATCAAATCAATTTTTTCGGATTGTAGCCGACCGAGGGCAAGCTGAACGGCCGCTCGAACGGCTTCTTTTGTAACAGGACCAGGCTTGGGCACCCATTTCGTGAACAGCTGCACAGGCTTCCCGTTGGAATACTTCTTTTTGAAGATTCCTGCGATCACTTCGGCCGAGCCATAGTGATCCGCCATGTCAAATGTTGTAAGACCGGCATTGGCATAGTGGGCCATGGACTGGGCGGCCGCATCGAGGTCGATCGTTTTTCCATCCCGCTCAAGGTCAGCTATTTGCCACAGTCCCGTAAGTACACGCGATATTTTGAGGTCAGGTGCGAGATCTATGGTTTCTATAGGTGTATTCATGATGTTACTCGTCAATTTTCTAAAACACTGTGCACATTACTCTGGAGGAAGTTTCTTGAACAGGTCCTTTGTGTTGACGCCATTCGCTTCCAATTTACTTCGCTCGCGAAAATAAATCAGTGATGCCACTAGCATCACAATAATCCAGACAGGAGTGGAGTGAAAATACCAGGCCTCGACCGGAGCTTTCAAATCTTTTATGATATGAATGATCAAAAATCCCGTAAGAACAAGTGCCCCGCTAACCGCTAGCATCAGCTGCAAGCTACGCGATTTGATAACTTTAATTTCTTTCGCAAGTACCGGGTTAAACAGAGGGAGCGTAATGACGGACACACACATTAACAAGAAATTCACGATCATGGAAGTCACCATAATGTCGATGCCGAGGAAAAAATCTCCGGCAAAATGACTTCCCAATATGCCGATGCTTGCCATAATGCCGCTGAGAATAATGGCTACGTAAGGAGTTTTGAATTCAGCGTGAACGCGTGTGACCCAACTCGGGAAGATACCATCTTCGGCCCACGCAAACATGAGTCGTGATACAGACAGCAACATGGCCGGTAGATCATTGGTGAGAGCTACGGCTGCGCCCGCCACAATGGCGATGGTCCAACCGGGCGAAAGCAAGTAGCCCATTACACCGGGCGCTGTGATGTCGCGCTTTAGCGATTCTTCTGCTACAAAATTCCAGGGCACTGCATGATACACAGCCCAAGTAAAAAGCATGTAAAAGCTTCCTACCACCAGCACGGCTATGCCGATGGCTAGCGGGAGAGACCGGCCAGGATTTTTGGCTTCACCTCCGGCCTGTGCGATAGAATCAAAGCCAATAAAGCTTGAGAAAAGTACAGCTGAAGCGGAGAGAAATACGGAGATGGAAAACGCAGCAGTGCCTTCGCTTACCGTGCGATTTTCTCTTTGAAGCAATGCCTCACCAAAATCTGAATGATCAAAAGAAAACCCGGCAAAAATCACGATGGCTCCCAGGGCAAACATGAGAAACATCAGCGGGATTACCGTGCGCTCATACAATTTCAGTCCACGAATGTTTACGTAAACAAAAAACCAAAGTATGGCCAGCGCGAGTGCTACACGTACCAGTCCCGTCTCCAGCAAGTTCGCTACTTGTACCCATCCAAGAGCAGAAGTAATATCTCGAACAAAAGGAATAATGACGTAGGAGACTACACCAATGGCAATCGAAAGACCAAACCATTGCGAGAAACTTGCAACAAAACCGAGGTAGGGATAAAGCCCGCGGCTGGCGTACAGATAGCTGCCACCAGCCCGTGGCATGGCAGATGCAAGAATACTGTAAGCAAACGCTGCAAGAATTGCAGGCAATGCTGCAAACAAGAAAGCAGGAAGCACATAAGGCCCGATGCCCGGCACATTGCGTTGAATCATGAAAGGCACCACGTAGATGGACGCGCCCAACATTGAGCAAATACCCGTTGACGCCAGGCCGAGCAGGCCGAGCTGGCGGGATAGACCGGATGGGGCAGGAGTGGCGGACATTTACAATTGTATTGCTGTTGACAAAGAAATTGGTAAGCATCAACAATACAAAGCCGAAATAGAAATACTTGATCTGTTCTGAGCTGGCAACGAAGCCAAATTGGTAAGTTTTGTACTTCTATAGGATGAAATCCAAATAATTATCTCGACTGATTGTTTTGAATTCAGCTTCGGGGTAGCTCTTCGTGAAAAATATAGGTGCTTTTGATTTACTGGTTTTCCATTTCATCTCAAATGCGTTGATTTTTCCGTCAGCATTTTCAATCAAATCAATTTCCTGTCGATCGTAAGTGCGCCAAAAGTGTGGCGTAGTGAACTTTTGTTGGTAACTGTTTCTTTTTAATCGTTCTGTCATAAGATAGTTTTCCCATAAGAAACCTACATCGTTTCGCATTGACAGTGAACTAAAATTGTTTATGATAGCATTGCGAATACCATTATCTATAAAGTACCATTTGGCACTCTTAATGATTTCTTTTCTCAGATTAGTGCTATAGCCCCCCACCCGATAGATGACAAATATCTTACTAAGCAAATCAAGATATCTTGTTACCGTATCTTTACTAATACCTAACTGCTTAGCCAATTCGTCATATGAAACCTCTTGGCCTATTTGAAAGGCAATTAATTGCAAGAGCTGAAGCAATTTGTGAGAATGACGAATCTGCTCAAACATGAGTATATCCTTTAGCAGATACGATGAGGTTATCTCTTGCAGGTAGCTTCTTTTGTCAGAATCTGCCTGGAGGCTCAACAATTCCGGATACGATCCAAAAATTAGTCGTTCATCAAGGTTACGCATTGTGATTTCAGGGCTCTCCAGGGCAGCAAGTTCCCCTTGCCAAATTGGATAAAGATG
>JAIENH010000679.1 GCA_019751475.1 Cyclobacteriaceae bacterium | reverse complement strand
TGCTGTTTGGATAATTAAAACCGAATGCGTGTGCATGCCACCTCAGACGGTTTTGTTCTTGATTTTCTGTTGATAGTAACGCATCGCCCTCTCAATAATTTTCATAGCTGTATCTTTTCCTTGAAAATCGGGAACGGTGACTACTTTGTTTTCAAGTTTCTTATAGCTTTCAAAAAACTCCTTTAGCTCAAGCGTGAAGTGCTTAGGCAGTTCACTTACGTCATTGAGATGACCTACGCTGGCATCATGCTCGGCCACGGCCAGTATTTTTTCATCGGCCAATCCCTGATCAACCATGCGCATCACACCGATGACACGCGCAGGCACCAGGCACAGCGGCTGAATTGGCACCAGTGAAAGTACCATAATATCCAACGGATCCATGTCTTCCCCCAGCGTCTGGGGAATGAATCCATAATTGGCCGGATAGTACACGGAAGAATAGAGCACACGATCTAACTTAAGGAGGCCAGTCTCTTTGTCCACCTCATACTTGGCACGCATGCCGGTAGATATTTCAATGATACCATTCACAAATTCAGGTACTTGCCTGCCGGTGGGCGCTTCGTGCCAGGGATGTTTGATCATAGACCAAAGGTAGCACAAACCAATCAATCATATTGGGCGCAGTCGATGTCAAAAAATTCTCCTTTCGACACTAACCAAAAACGTGCTTCAACCCTGATTTGAAAATGTAAAATATCCGTTCTCGAGGGCGTACCGAAGGAGACCCACGTTGGTACGGGCTTTTGTTTTTAACAAAAGGTTGGATCGGTGATTAAAAAATGTTTTCTCGCTGATATGGAGGCGTTCGCTGATTTCATGGGCTGTATTTTCCTGGCATATCATCAGTAATATTTCGATCTCGCGCGTGCTGAGTTCGCCAGCTACTACTTTGCCTGGTGCCCGCTTCACCTTCATCAGGGCACGCTCCACGATGTCGTTCTTATAAAAGTCCTTATCCATAATGGAGTACAAGGCCTTCTCCACTTCCTCGGGGCCGGATGACTTGCTCAAAAAACCGTGAACACCAATATCCATCAGCAAGTCAATAAAAATTTCTTCGGTGTGCATGGTAAGTACCAGCATTTTCACTTTTGGAAACTGCTCGCTGATATGACGGGCAGCCTCCACTCCTCCCATCACCGGCATTTCCACATCCATAATCACTGCATCGGGTGCGTCATGCTCGATCAGTGCGACCAACTCCTTGCCATTGGCGGCCTCTTTTACTTGTGCTACACGTTCAAACGTGCTGAGCAAACGCATCATACCCTTGCGCACCACGGTATGGTCTTCGGCCAGGTAAACCTTTATTTTATTTTTGCTCATGTAGCAAAGGTATTTTTATGGATACACATACACCCTTTCCCATAGGAGAAACTCCTATAGCAATTTGTGCATTTAGTTGTTTTATTCGGTGATCAATATTCCACCAGCCCACACCGTCACGCTTATCGGCCGGATCAAAGCCAATGCCGTTGTCCATCACTTCCACCTGCAGGTGATCCGGTTGCCATTGAAGGCTTACGTTTAGCAGGCTTGCCTGGGCGTGCTTCAGCGTATTACTGACCAACTCCTGGATGATGCGATACGTATGCATAGCCCTGTCATCGCTCCACAGGCGTGAGCCTTCCTCACGAAAAACAACCGAGAGCCTGTGCTTTCCATTAAGTTGATTGCACAACTTGCTGAGCGACTGCGAAAGACCCGTGTGATGAAACGCCTCCGGGGTGAGTTCCCACGCAATTCGTCTCACGGTAGAGATTGACTGGTCTAGCAACTCAACAAGCTCCGCATGTGACTCCTGCGCCTGACTCTCCATCACCGAGGCCCGTTGAATCACCGCTGCATTGACCTTAGCACCCCAAAGCATCGAGCCAAGGGAGTCGTGTAGATCAGCACCGATGCGCTTACGCTCACTCTCCTGACTATCAAGCTGCGCCCGCATCATCTTTTGTTGATACTCTTCCTCGATTTCTTTTGTCTTACGCTGCTCTAACAATAACCTTCTTTGGTAGACAATCATGAAGATAGTAATACCGGCCACGAGCACCAGCATGCCCACGCTGCCGGCAATAATGATAAATATTACGTGGTCTTGTGATAGCTCTGCCATACGGCCACAGCGAAAAGGATATTTTTTGAAATATTCAAAATGTTATGGAAAGCCCATACGACAATGTATGTTTCTTTTGTCTCTCCGTCAAAAAAGTTATTAAACAAAAAAATAAAAAAGGTACCTGCATAATAAAGAAGAATTGCAAAGGTGACCCAAAGTAAAGGTAGACGATAGATATGTAGTGTTGGCAATTCATGAAGCAAAGAGTACAAATAATATAGTGAGATCCCAATAAGAATTAAGCCTCCAGCTGCATTTGAGAAAGAGTTTAAAACATTGGGACCTTGAATAAAAAAGAAATTTAAGAAGTAGAAGATTATTGAAGCAATGAAAATAACTCGTAAGATTTTTGACTTTTCAAAATGCAGGTAAAATAAAAAATAGAGCATAAAGAATTGAATGGTTAGGTAGAGATTACCTATGGGGTACGTGTTTACAGAACTTCTTCCAAGATATATTGACAATACGTCACAACATAAGGCAATAGCGACAAGCCATATTACAGTTCTCATTTGATTCTCAATCTTGCCTTTACGGACTAAAGGAGTAACCAGTGGAATTAAAGCCGATGAAACCGACAAAAACATTATGACATAAGTAATTTTCATGCATCAGAAGTATAAAAAATGGACAACAAAAAGCCCGAGCTTTGCTGTTTAATCTATTAGCAACTTAATCAAAGCATGGCGCTAATTGTTATCCATTTCGGTCAAATTAATCTTCAAAAAACTTTGTAAAGATTACAGAGGATTTGGTGGGCAATGCCATGGACAAGGACCAGAAAAATCCATAATCATATTTGGATCATTCAAATCCAGCTCATTCGTAGTTGGGAGAAGGTTATCTCCTTTTTCATTCACTGCTACCAGCATCAATTCACTCTCTTCTTTCTCATTGAGACCATAGTAAATACGTATGCCCGCGCAATCGGGCACCTTCAAAAGTCTTTCTATGGCCTCGCGTCCAAACAAGTGAGCATACCGTTCTTTCTCAGGATCGGTAACCGTTTTGCGATATCTCTCCGCCCACTCTTTGGCCATAGTCAGGGCGATGGGGGCCCCGATTTTAGATGTGTCTGCCATAACTATAGATTTTTTCGGTTATGCCAAAGAAAGACAATCATCACACAACTCACCCTGCCGGCATAGGAGTAACTCCTATTGAAACGCAAAAAAAAATTTTACGCCCCATCCGGCCCTGAGAAACGATCAGGTTTTCTCAAAAATTAAATCGCCTGATAGTGAGTGGGTTACAAAAGTGGTATGGGAGTTACTCCTATGTCCCGGGGTCGAGATTTCAGCCAATCCTCATTTTGTGAAAAACTTATAAACACCACGGTTGACATTATGACTTCAAAGCACCGAATTTCTTGCATTACCAAGTCCAGCACGGGCAGCGAGCCCCATGAACGCATTACCAGTATCGGTGGCATAAACTACTTACGAGACGATTTTAACCCCCGCTGGTCACTCTCGGTGGAGCGGGCCATATCGGGCATTGAGAGCAACGAACTTGAATTTTACATACGTAAGCAAAGTGAAGTGGTGAAAGTGATTGTAGCCGAATGGAAAGGCAAAAAGTACTTGAAAACAGAAAAAGACGATGACCAGCCGGACGGCCTACTGGAACTGCCGGAATGTTGATGAAGAAAACGCTAAAACTGACAACAGCCATGATAAATCTGGAAATGCGAATGGCCTTTACGGAAATACGCAAGTCGCTCATGAGCAGCATAAAAGAGTATGCGCAGGCGATGACCTTTGCGCGCAGGCGACCCGTGGGCAGCAGACTTCGGTACTTTAAACATTTTGAGCACAAACCTTCGGGCGACATTTTCACCAACGACTGGGGGCCTTCCATTCACTATGTGGAAGTAGACAGTGAAGGTATTGCGATACGCTACCTGCGCGAATTTGACAACCGTAAAATCATTAAATATCACCCGCGCTATGTTTGCGATGCGTATGGCGGGTTGCCCGATGAGCCGCTCCTTACGCACCCACTGACAGCCTTTGAAATCACTGAAGCAGAATTTGAAGAGCGCTGGCGCCAGAAAGCCGTGAATTGCGAAGACCGGAGAACGAGAAAAGAATTTACGTGGAGCTACGCAAAGCTGAACAATCGGTCAAATTGAGTTTGATGACAAGCTTGGAGGCTAAAAAAATAGAGTTACGCAAAACCAAACAACCCAGTCAAATTGAGCCTGTCGAAATTGGTATTGAAAGCCGAAAGGAACTTCGACAAGCTCAGTTGGACACTTCGAAGAATAGTTTTGCGTAACAACGCTAAATAAGAAAGATGAAAAAAGTTTTCTTGAAAATAGTTCGCGGTTTCATAGGAGTTACTCCTATGCGAGCCAATGATTTGGATAAATACCTGGCATTTTTGATTCATGGTTTGTGGTTTCAGGTCGCAGGAAGGGTGAGGCTGGCAACGGCCCATCCGCTCCTGTTGCCTGTTGGTGAAGTTTTAGTTATACAGTAGAATTCCTGCTCCGCAGAATCCCCTGCCTTCAAACAACCCGATCGAATTTAAGTCACTAAGTAAAAAGAAAACTAACTGAACAACGACTATGACTTGCGAATCAAGAAGGTACTATCATTCTCCTGTTCATTTACATAAAATAGTGCTTGATAGTCACACAGGCAGCGTAGTCCCAACGGGAATCGAACCCGTGTTACCAGAATGAAAATCTGGTGTCCTAACCCCTAGACGATGGGACCATCTTTCTGTAAAGAGCCGCAAAGATAGAACGCTAACGCTATTTGCCAAAACAGCCCCCTAATTTTTAGCGGTGTCATGGAACAATAGTCGTTGGTTTTGGCTTATTACTGTATAATTTTACCCCGCAAAATATTAAAACCGCTAACGACATGACAAAAATTGGTATCAATGGATTTGGCCGCATCGGCCGCCTGGCATTCCGGGCCGCCATAGGTCGCAAAGACATAGAAGTAGTCGGCATCAACGACCTGGTTGATCCTGAATACATGGCCTATATGCTCAAGTATGATTCTACCCATGGAAAGTTTGAAGGAACAGCCGAAGTGAAAGATGGTCATCTGGTCGTGAACGGAAAGAAAATCAGGGTAACGGCCGAGAAAGACCCGGCCAATCTGAAGTGGGGTGAGGTGGGTGCTGAAATTGTAATTGAATCCACCGGCTTATTTCTCACCAAAGCAGATGCGCAAAAGCACATCACAGCCGGTGCGAAGAAAGTGGTGATGTCAGCTCCCGCCAAGGACGATACGCCTACTTTCGTGATGGGTGTGAACCATAAGAAACTTACAGCCGAGCATACCATTGTGTCGAATGCGTCATGCACGACTAACTGCCTGGCTCCTTTAGCTAAGGTGCTTAACGATAAGTTTGGTATTGTAGAAGGACTCATGAGCACAGTACACGCTGTGACGGCTACACAAAAGACCGTGGACGGCCCTTCGGCAAAAGACTGGAGAGGCGGCCGAGGTGGCTACCAAAATATCATACCATCATCTACTGGCGCTGCTAAGGCAGTGGCCCTGGTTATTCCAGAACTGAAAGGAAAACTTACCGGTATGTCGTTTCGTGTACCGGTAGCCGATGTGTCGGTTGTTGATCTTACTGTGCGCTTGTCCAATGCAGCCACGTATGAGCAAATTAAGACAGCCATGAAGGAAGCCAGTGAAGGTGAACTGAAAGGAATTCTCGGATACACGGAAGACGAAGTAGTATCGCAGGATTTTGTCGGTGATGCACGCACATCCATCTTTGATGCTAAGGCGGGTATCGCCCTTAATGACAACTTTGTGAAAGTAGTAGCCTGGTATGACAACGAGTGGGGCTACTCCAACAAGATCATTGACCTGGTGCAAGAGATTGCAAAGGTGAAGTAATCCTTTTTAGAATTGAATAACAAAGGCTGGCCCAGAAGGTCAGCCTTTCTTTTTGATAAGAAAGTCTTTGTACCAAATATTTAACACAACTCCCGTAAGCACTACTAGCATGCCAAGGTGTGCTTCCAAGCTGAATACTTCGCCAAAAAGAAAATAGCCGAAAGCCAATGCGTAAACGATGCCGAGATATTTCAGGCTCGCTACTTTCGAAAGTTCATCGGATTGATAGGAGCGTGTCATAAAATACTGAGCCACCTGGGCGGTGAATCCAATGAACACAAGTATTGCCCAATCCCAGCCGTGAGGCGTTACCCAAAGGACACCGATCATCAGTAAAACAGTAATCGGGAGTGAGACCAATGGAAAATAAAACGTGATCACCAGAGGGTGCTCGGTCAGTTTTAGCTGTCGAATGGTGTTGTAGGCAAGGCCAGCAAAAAATGCAGAACCAATTCCTATCAACAAATAAATTGGATCAATACGACTGTCGAAGCCCTGTACCATCAGCACACCCAGAAAGGAGATTATGAAGAACACCCATTGCCAGGGTTTTACTTCTTCCTTCACAATAAAAATACCCATGATTGCAGTGAAGATTGGCGACAGGTATTGAATAGTAACAGCCGTAGCCAGCGGCATGTGTTGCAACGTAATGAAGTAAAGAATCAACGAACTGGAGCCAAACAGTCCGCGCAAGAGCAATGCCCGCGTATTGTTTCCCGGAAGGGGAATGTGGTTATACTTCACAACACCGTAGGCGAGGATGAGCGAAACTCCTGACCGAACCATTGCAATCTCGATGGCTGGCAAATGCCCCAACCACTTGACAGCCGAGTTCATTATGGCAAAGA
>JAIENH010000157.1 GCA_019751475.1 Cyclobacteriaceae bacterium | reverse complement strand
TCAGCAAAGACACCACCAGCGGCAAAGAAGGGTTTGAATGGCTTGGCAAAATAAAAGAACGCGACCCGCAGGCGGTGGTGATCATGATCACAGCATTTGGCGATGTGGAGATGGCGGTGCGCGCATTAAAAGAAGGTGCTACAGACTTTATTTTGAAACCGTGGCAAAACGAAAAGTTGATTGCTACGATTTCAACAGCTATCAAGTTAAAGAAATCATACAATGAAGTAGACAAGCTGCGCAAGGCCAAGCAAATGCTGGAAGAACAAATCAGCCAGCCGTTCCGCGACATCATTGGCAGCAGCAGCGCCATGCAGGAAGTATATTCTCTTATCGATCGCGTGGCCAAGACAGATGCTAACATTTTAATACTGGGAGAAAACGGTACCGGGAAAGAATTAATTGCACGAGCCATTCACCAAAAGTCACTGCGCAAAGACAACTCTTTTGTAGCCGTGGATATGGGTGCGGTAACGGAAACTCTTTTTGAAAGCGAACTCTTTGGACATAAGAAAGGCGCCTTCACCGATGCGCGGGAAGACAGACCCGGCCGCTTTGAACTGGCCAACGAAGGAACTCTCTTCCTGGATGAAATCGGTAACCTGAGTTTGAATCTTCAGAGCAAGTTGCTCAGTGCTCTTCAGTCGCGCAAGGTCACGCGGGTGGGTGCCAACAACGCTGTGGATGTTGACATACGACTGATCTGCGCTACCAACATGCCGATCCAGCAAATGGTGAAAGAAGGAAAATTCCGACAGGATTTGTTGTACCGCATCAATACAGTGGAGGTCCATATACCACCGTTGGTAGAACGCGTGGATGACATACCGATGCTGGCCAACCACTTCCTCGATTATTATTCTAAGAAGTATCACAAAGAAGTATTGAGCATTTCTCCGGAAGCGATCACTAAGTTGAAAAAGTATCCGTGGCCTGGCAACGTGCGCGAATTGCAGCATGCCATCGAGCGGGCGGTGATCATGGCCGACTCACCTACGCTACAGGAAAGTGATTTTCTCTTTAGTAGAAAATCAGACTCCAGTACTTCGCTTGACACACTCAACCTGGATGAAGTGGAAAAAGCGGCCGTAGTGAAAGCCCTGCAACTGCACAATAGCAATATCTCAAAAGCAGCCGATGAACTCGGACTCACCCGTGCCTCCCTCTACCGAAGGATGGAAAAATATGGACTTTAGCGGGCGCTCGCCCCTGGTGACACGGTTATTCATTTTGGCCGTGACGATTTTTCTTTTTGGAGTGCTGTGGGCGAAAGACACCTCGATTTATATTCTGCTGGCCCTAGGCGGGGCCATTGCGTTTCAATTCACGCGGCTAGGTCATCACTTCAAAGGCACCAATGCATCCAATACCGAACCCTCGCCTATTTATTTTGATGAAGTAAGTCAGTCGTTTAAATCCAACGCGACTGATCCAACTACAGAGTACCACTGCAAAAAAATGAATGAGGTATTTCACGCTACCCGGGCCGCCAGGCGTGAACGCGACTCTGATTATCAGTTCTTTCGAAATATTGTACAGCATGTAGGCATTGGTTTGCTTACGTTTAAAAAAGACGGAGCCATCCAGATCTTTAACAGTGCTGCCAGGCGATTGCTTAGGGTAGACCAAATTCAAAACATTCGGCAATTGAACGATTCCAGTCCCACGCTGGTGGAAGCCTTTCAAAAACTGAAGACCGGTGGGCGGGAGCTGATCCAACTTAAAGTTGGGGATGAAACGGTGCAGCTTTCGGTATTCGCCATTGAACTAACGCTGCGGGGAGAAGAAATCAAGCTCATTTCGATGAGCAACATCCAAAGTGAATTGGAAGAAAAGGAAATGGAGGCATGGCAAAACCTGGTGCGCGTATTGACCCACGAGATCATGAACTCGGTGACGCCCATCTCTTCGCTGGCCAGCAATGTGGAAGAAGAACTTCAAAAGCAATTGGATAAGGCTAACTATGAGCTGAAGAAAGACGAACTGGAAGACATGCACCTTTCACTGCAAACCATCTCCAGGCGCAGTGAAGGTCTCATCCGGTTTGTAAAAGAATTTAGAAACCTGACGCAAGTGCCAAAGCCACGCCTGAGTGAAATCGCCATCCGACCCATGCTGGATGAGATGGCCTTGCTTCATAAAAAAGAATTGAGCGATCGCGGCATCACTATATCGGTAAGCACTGAGCCGGCACAACTTACTGCCCTGGCCGACAAAAATATGATTGAGCAAGTGCTCATTAACCTGATCAAAAATGCTATCCAGGCATTTGATGAACAGACGGAAAGGAAAATAGAGTTATCAGCTTACACCAGGGAAAAGGGTCGACCGGTAATCAGTGTGCGAGATAATGGGCCGGGCATCGATCCCGAAGCACTGGAGAAGATATTCATACCTTTCTTCTCTACTAAGAAAACCGGCTCTGGTATCGGGCTAAGCTTGTCGCGACAAATCATGCGCGTGCACGAAGGCCGCATTACGGTAAAGTCAACACTGGGTGAAGGCACCGAGTTTATGCTGCGTTTCTGACGCTATTGACTATCGTCTGGCACCTTCCTACATTTGAGCGTTATGCAAGACATTCAAAAGAAAATCACCTCCATTCTTACCGACAAGCTCGGAATATCTGAATCAGAAATCACTCCGGACGCCAGCTTTGTGAAAGACCTCGGCATCGACTCGCTTGACTATGCCGAACTCGTCATGGAGTTTGAACAGACATTTGACATTAAGATTCCCGATGATGATGCCGAAAAAATGCAAACCATCGGGCAGGCTGTGAGTTATATTAAGGGTAAAATCGGGTAGGATTCTAAACCGATTGGCCTAATTCAAAAAAGCTGCCCAGTCTCATCATCTTCTCAGCCTGCGAGGTAAGAAAAATCTGCCGGTTGTCAGGGCTCTTCAGTGAGTAGTAAAACCAACCGTTCTTTTCTTCATTCCAAAACACCACGAACTTTTCGTCCGAAATCAGCAAAACATCCATTTCGTATATCTCGTCACCATTCTTGTCCGTCATGCCGGTGAACTGAAGCAGAATGTGATCTTTTTTGATCAGCTCTCCTTTGTTGCATTCAATGCTGTTGAGGCGCATCAGCAACCTCGACTCGGTGTCCCACGCCTTGAACTTTATTTTTCGTTGTTTGAATTCCGGTATTTCAGCCATCAGCCTCGGTAAATATCTGCTGGGAGAAATATACGCGAATTCTATCTTTGATGATAAATCCACCGAGTGGAAAATAAAGTATTCTTTATCATCAACAAGTATTCGGGCACCGGATTTCAATCGGCCATTGAAGGGCGCATCATTGACGTATGCTCACGCCTCGGTCTGGAGGGCACACTGGAATTCACACAGCACAAAGGGCATGCTACCGAATTAGCCTGCCAGGCCGTTTCACAAAACTTTAGCCGCGTGTTTGCCATGGGTGGCGATGGCACGGTAAATGAAGTAGCTCAGGCACTCACGCATACCTCCACTGCGCTGGGTATTTTGCCGAAAGGTTCCGGAAACGGATTGGCACGTCATCTTAAAATTCCGCTGAAGCTGGAAAAAGCCATTGAGCTATTGGGGCCGCACGAAGTGATCAACATGGACACGCTCTTGATAAACGGGCGACTGTCAGTAAATGTATCAGGCATCGGTTTTGATGCGCACGTGGCTGGGCAGTTTGGCAAAGATGGCAAACGCGGCTTGCTGAGCTATGCCCGGTTGGCGCTCACAGAGTTTAGAAGTTTTAAGGAATTTGAGGTGATGGCCATGATTGACTCAATTCCCGTTAAGGAAAAATCCTTCATCATTGCACTGGCCAACTCCTCACAGTTTGGTAACAATGCTCTTGTGGCCCCTCATGCATCTGTGCAAGACGGCATGATGGATGTTTGCTTCATCCAGAAAGTACCCTTCACACAAGCAGTTGGTTTTGCCTTGAAGATGTTTTCAGGAAAGTTGGATCATTCCAGTTATGTCGTCATTAAAAAAGCAAAGCGATTCGAAGCTACCCTCACATCTTCTATGCCCTTTCATGTGGATGGGGAACCGAGGGCATCGGAAAAAAAATTTATTGCTGAAATTCAGCCGGCATCGCTTAAGGTGATTGTACCGGCTAATCAAAACAAGGCTTCTTGACACCTCGAAGGTATCTGACACCTAGTGCGCCTAATGATAGTTATTTTTTCAATCCGGTCACTAGCATATCAGCCAGTTGATTGCCCAAGTCGGCCGGCACCAGGTTGGCATTTGGATCATACCACTGCGGCATCCAATTCAACGATGAAAAAAGTGTCATCACGGCCAGCTTCTTATCGATGGTGTCCTTAAACTCACCGTTGGAGACGCCTTCTTCAATAATGTCTTTGAACCGGTTGATATAGTTGATGCGCAACAATAAAAAATCTCGCAGATAGGGCTGGCTCAAGTGCCGGTGTTCATTCATGAAGACGGCAGAGGCGGTAAGATCTTTGGCCATTACTTTGATGTGACCGATGATACCATTTTTCAGTTTTTCACTGGCCGACACTTTCTGTTTTTCCACTTCGTCCAATGACTTTCTGAATTCAGTAGCCATGTCAAAGCACAGATTTTGCAGAATTTCTTCCTTTGATTTGATGTGTGAATAAAGGCTGGCGGCCTCAATACCCAACTTTTGCGCCAGGTCGCGCATGGACGATGCGGCATACCCTTTTTCCCGGAAAAGCTCGGCAGCCTTCCGAATCACTTGCTCTTTGCGCGACAGGTTTAGAATACTCTCCATCTCTTAGTAACTTTCTACTTTCGTATTCAACTACAGCTATGATCTTTCTTTCTATTAGAGAATACTTTTACAAACTTAATACTATCGGCTTCATCCTCCTACTGCTGCCAACTGCGGGCTTCATTTTTTTGTATTACTACACGATAGACCACGCGCCTATGCTGGGTGACGAAGCAAGTGTGCAACTCATCATGAGTATTCTTTTTGGAGTATGCCTTCTTGACCTAACGATCGTTCACTGGTTGCAGCGAGTTCGTATTAAACAGCTGAATGCCAACATTGAATTGGTCAATAAAATGGATGGATACTTTACCATGTCGATTGTCAGGATGGCAATGTACTGCCTGTGTTGCCTCTTGATGGGCGCAGGTTTTTACCTGACGGGAAGTACTTGGTTCAGCATTGCCTTTGTTGTTCTGATGATCGCTTCCATAGTGCAGTGGCCATCGGCCAGGCGGTTTTGCCGTCAGCTGCGTCTGCGCCAGGATGAGCGCAACATGGTGCTCAATAATCTGGATATGCCTACAACGTAACAAGCCAAGGTGCAGAGTTGCCGCAACCTTGGCTTGATAGAAATTGTGATTGAAAGAACCTGTTACAAGGTTATACCAAAACTAAACGCATTGAGTTTCGGGCCCCGGCCATCTGCAAAGAGTTCATTCATGTCGTAGTTGAAGAATATGTCCGTGCTGCGGAAGCCCAGCTGTAACCTCATGCCATAGCGCAGGTTGTTGAGATAAAAATTATCGTGGTCTTTCGGGCGTCTCTTGTCGCCATTTTCAAAATACATCTGCTTGGTGTAGCTGTCAATGCGGTAACCTGCATACGGCCCCACCCCAATGCGGAAGGAGCGCGAATGATAACCGTTAAACAAACTGGCTTTACGCGAATTGTTGCCAAAGTCGAGCATGGGTATGAGGGAGAGGTTAACATACGTGGCCGTGAGTTTGCTTTTGCGAAAATCAAGGTCACGAACATCTTCCGTGAATGACACCCCCACATCATCCTTTGTCATGAGGATTTTGTTGTTGTTGAATTTGAAGTTGTACCAGCTCACGCCACCGCCCCACTCGATGAAGAACTTGCCGGCCACCCGGGTGCGCCACAAGGAGTTAAGACCCACGTACCACGATCCCCAGGGCCGCACGGTGTACGGACTGTTGTTGCCGTCCGGGAATTTGCCGTTCTCCAAATAGTTATTGGTACCGATGTCAATAGTGAAGGCGCTATACGTTCTCTTGCGATAGCTTCTGCGTCCATTACTGTTACTGTAGTATTGACGATGATCATTGTCTATGTATTGGCTATCGTCCGAATCATCTCGGTTATTGTCCGATCGATTTGAATCCCAATCTTCTTCTGTCGTAGAGGTTGACGTAACTTGCGAAGTCGTGTCTTTCAAATACTCCGTTGATGATTTTGTCAAGGTTGACGAATCGCGCTGCTCCAGCTTCTTCACCATATCGTCCATCAACGCCTGGAAGTTGTAGTGCTTCAGCGTTTCGAGGTCGCGCTTGTCTTTGATGGAGAAAATAACTTTGCTACCCTCTCCTACCCGAATCACAACTGAGTCTGCCTTTTGAGCGCGGGAGAATCCAACGCATGTGAATAAAATAGCAGCCGTTAAAATATAGCTTTTCATCTGTTAATGTTTTTTTGTTTAATGTCAGATGGAATGGCCTTCCGGATAACCGTATTGACTACGAAGTATACAGTTGGCCATTTCATAAATGTCTTATTGATTTTTTGATTCCTTCTTTCGTAAGTCTAAGGCGAACAGTTCATCTTTCATGTCGCGGATGCTAAACGTGGCCTCGCCATTCTTCACGTTTTTAGCAAACTCCCAGGCCCGCTTGATGGGAGTCTCTTTTTTCGCCACTACTTCTGCCTTGGCCGGTGCCTCCACCGTAGCCAGCGTGTAGGTCAATACAATCGGCTTCACTTCTTCCACCACCGGTGGTGTCACTGCTTGTGCTATCTGTTCTGTCACTTCTGGTTGCTCCACAAAGGCCACTTGTTCCTGAGGCACTACCTCGGCAGGTTGCACCAGTGCTGGTGTGGTATTCACTTTCTT
>JAIENH010000305.1 GCA_019751475.1 Cyclobacteriaceae bacterium | reverse complement strand
ACACAGAGCGCCACTTAATATTAAAGTATCCATTTGCGGAGGAAGCTTGATAGGTCATAATAGGATTGATATCCGGCTGGTCACCGGCATCTGTACCCTTATTGCCTTCTCCACCAGTGATGCTTCCATATACCCAATTGGATGCTGCTGCCTCCCATCCAAAGCCATTATCTGCTACACCATCAAGCAAGGAGTAGGCTCCGATCAAAAGTGCTTCCGCACCTTTTTTGTTTGCCAATACCGACTGATCAAGTTGGCCCTTGGCTGGCACTTTCAAAAAATCCTCCCGACACATGGACAGTAGAAACGCCAAGGCAAGGAATGAAATTTTTAAGGTTGTTCTTTTCATAAATTGATTCTATTTAAAAAGTAAGATTTGCTCCAATAATAAACTGCTTAACGATCGGATAGTTTCCATAATCGATGCCACGAGCGGTTGCCGCATTGTTTGCACTACTGCTGCCCAATTCAGGATCAAGTCCGGAATAGTTGGTGATAGTGAACAGGTTAGCACCTTGTAAATAAATACGCAGTCTGTCGATGCCTACTTTTGAAAGCTTGGCTTGTGGAAGCGTATAACCAATCTGAATCGTGCGTGCACGCAGGTAGCTACCTTTTTCTATATAGTAACTATTTGACTCATTGTTGGTGCTAAAATTTGACACGTTTTCAGCGATAGGCGTTTTTGCATTTGTTCTTGTAGGCAACCAACTGTTGTTAAGGGCGTCCACGCTCTTATTACCCTGAAATGAAGGCCAGAAATCTGTCCACCATTTAGTATAGTTGAAGATGTCTTGCCCAAATGCTCCGTAGAGGAAGGTTGAGAAATCAAATGCCTTGTAGGCCAAGGACAAATTTAAACCCATAATAAATTTCGGGTTCGGGTTTCCGATAATAACCCTATCATCAGGGGTAATCACATTATCACCATTTGTATCAGCGAACTTAAAGCGCCCGGGGGCAGCGCCATCTTGGCGTGGCGATGCTGCAACATCCGCTGCTGACTGGAATAATCCAAGAGTCCTGTATCCATAAAAAGCTGATAATGGTTGACCTACTCGGTTAATAGTCGTATTACCAAAGCGTGTACCTCCTTCAAAGAATTCAGGGGCTCCATCCGCAATCTTATCGACCCTATTGTTGATAGTTGTGAGCGTCAAGTTACCATCGAATCTCCAATCTGTAGCAAAGTTGGTTTTGTATATTAATTGTATGTCAAAACCGGTATTAGTAATCTGACCTATGTTTGTAAATGGCGCTGTACCACCCCCGGCTGTACCAGGAAGTTGTTGCTGCACCAATAGATCTTTGGAAGTACGAGTGTACCAATCCACCGTTACCTGGAGTTTATTGTTAAATAACCCCAAATCAACCGCAATGTTTGACGTTACACTGGTCTCCCAACGGGCAAGGGGATTTCCGATCTGTGAAGGACGAAGGCCCTGAACAGAAGAATTGCCAGTTCCTGAGATATCATAGAATGAAGACCCAGGACCACCTCCAAACAGACTGAACTGATTTAGTGCAGTCAAGCGAGCCTGATTTCCCATTTCACCATAGCCTGCTCTCAATTTTAAATCATTCACCACTGAACTTATGCCACTAAAGAAATCCTCTCCTGAAATACGCCAGGCTGCCGTGACCGCAGGAAAAACCCCAAACTGCTGCTGGAAGCGTGATGATCCATCTCTACGTATAGAACCAGTCAGATAGTACTTGTCATTAAAGCTATAATCAGCTCGCGCAAACAACGATGAGTTAGTGGTTGGCGTTTGAACATTAAACGGAGGAACATTAATACTGGAAGACACATTAATAATGGTTGCTCCATTGCTTAAATTCCAAAAATTCGGATCAAATGAGAATACATCACCTCTTGTTCCACTTATCGACCGAGCAATATCATACTTAATGGCTTCGGTACCGGCCAGTACATTAATAGAATGATCACCAAACTTCTTTCTGTAGTTCAACGTGTTGGAAAACGTCCAATCTGCAGCGTAAAAAGAATACTCATTGAAAGTACTTGTTGCAACATTTTCAGACCGTTCCCATGTTGGAAAGCCAAAGCTATAACCTGATCCTGTCTGAAATGTACCTCCTATACTTGTTCTGAATATCAAATCTTTAACTATATCAACCTCAGCGAAAAGATTGCCCAATACTCGAGTATCAAATTGCTGGTTGTCTTTAGCACGCAAAAGATCAGCTACCGGGCTTGATCCATTACCAGTGGTCTGCGCTGCTGAGCCGGCAAAATTTCCACGAATATCATACACAGGAACGATAGGCTGCATACGATACGCCTGAGAGATTGAGTTACCTTCACTTTGATTTTGAATAGACCGCCCCGTGCGATAAGTAACCTGAAGGTTTTGGCCTATTCTAACCCTGTCTTTAATCTTGAATGAAGAGTTGACCCTCGCAGAATATCGTTTGGTGAATGTCTCCAAAACAATACCCTGTTGTTCGAAATAGTTTAGTGATACTAAGAAATTTGACTTATCAGTTCCTCCACTTAGCGTAAGGTCATGGTTTTGGATTCGGGCAGCCCTAGTGCTTTCCTTAAACCAATTAGTGCCGGGTTGGCTAGATTTTACAATTTGGAAGTTACCACCAGAACCATCTTTGTTTACAACATATTTGCTTTCATCCACAGTACTTGCACCAGACGGCAAAATATAGTTAGGTATCACAGGTCCAGCACCCCCTCTAACCCAATCACCATACAGTGGATGCTTTTCTTTGTCTGAACTTCCATTGCTGAAAACCTGCCACTGAAGATCCGCCATTCCCTGAGTATTTAACAGATTAGTGAATCCTTTTCCGGGATCTTGAGTACCAACGTAAGTGTCATACGTCACTTTTACATTGCCTGACTGGCCTCGCTTAGTAGTAATCAAAATAACACCGTTTGCTGCCCTTGTTCCATAAATAGAAGCAGCTCCTGCATCTTTCAGTACAGAGATACTTTCAACGTCATTTGGGTTAAGTGTGGAGATATCCAATGTCTGTACACCATCCACTACATACAAGGGATTGTTATTTCCAAAACCACCATTACCACGAATGGTAATTTGGGGAGCAGCGCCAGGTTGGCCACTGTTAATAACAGTAACTCCGGCTACCCTACCCTGCAGCTGGTTCTCTACGTTTCCAACAGGCACTTGAATAAGTTCCTTTGTCTGCACCACACCTACAGAACCTGTCAAATCTTTTTTCTCCTGAGAGCCGTAACCTATAACGACAATTTCAGAGAGGGATTTTACATCTAACGCAAGTTGCACATCTAGTGAAGAACGGCTTCCGACTACCAATTCCTGAGTGGCATAGCCCACGAAGGAAAAAACTAAAGTAGCTTGGTCATTCGGTACATTTATTCGGTATTCTCCGTTAGCATCAGTAACAGTACCATCCGTAGTACCTTTAATAATTATGTTTACACCTGGCATCCCTGTGTTACTTTCATCTTTGATTGTGCCGCTTACCAATCGCCCTTGAGCGAATGATATACCAGCCTGAAACAGGAGAAGAAGTAACAAAGTTATCTTCATGATTGGGTATATTTTTTTCATTTTTATTTCCACTTAAAGGTTAATTAATAAGCACGATAGAGGCTGTATAAGTCACGGTATATGTGATGCCCAAATTTGTATCCGAAACGGAAAGATCAAATGAGACACCAGCATCAACGCTGTAACCGACCGCATTGCCGGAAACAAAGTTACTGCCGCCTGCTTTTATCGAAGTGACGGTCACTCCAGAGGAAGATGTAATCGTGCTATTCGTAGTCACACTTGTAAGGTTAGGAAGGGGATCCGTCTTAAGCACACGCATTGAAACAGCAAAATCCCCCGTTTGCGTTGTAGCAATAATTGATGTGTTTGGTGGAGAATTGAACGAAAGGTCTAGTTTGGGTACACTTACCGCAAAAACAGTGTAGTTCACAGAAGTTCCATTTTCGGCTACTACCACCACACTCTTCGAAGTTCTCATATCCAAAAGTGAATCTTGCTTTAACTCTTTCGCTCCAAAATTCATTTTCGCGAACTTTCCATCTAATGAGTAGGAAACCCTGACAGAATCTAAGGCGGTTGAAGCTGTTTGATAGGGTGCTAGGATTACGATTCTTTTCAATGTATTGTCTACAAAAGCTTTATAAACAGCATTATTGGTTGCTTTGCTTATAGCTTTGCCTTGAAATGATTTCACAGTAGTTAATGTCTCAACCGGGGTAACTGTAACAGTGACGGTATAAGTGGTTGATGTTCCGTTATTTGCTGTAACAACATAGGTTACAGGACTGGAAAAATTATTAGCGGTTTCTTCGCTTTTCTGTACTGTTGAACCTACACGTACGGTTGAGAAGAGTGACGCAGTAAACTTCGCCTTAAGAGCAGTAAGATCAGTACCAAAAGGAACTGTAACCGCGATGGTCTTAGCAGTTTCACTAATCACCGTCTCGGTGCTTTTCTCGAAACTGAAATCCGTAATGGCTGAAAGATTACTGCCTATAGTAACCGCAGTAACAGCCGATTTTGATCGCTTTACACTTTTGCCATCAGACGAAAAATTTGATGTTAAAGCTACGGCATTAAATGTGCCCACATCAGCATAGGTAAACCTCACCACCGCCTGGCCGTTGGTGAATTGAGATGCCTTTATAAGGACACCTCCTTTATTTGGAAAATCTTCACCATAAGGCAAAAGCGAGATGGAGCCAGTACCTGTTACCTGGTTCACCGTAAATGTAAACTCAGTGTCATTGGCTAACCCCGTAGTCTTATCAACCGTAAACGATGGCGCAGGTGGAGAACCCACATCATCGGAATCGCATCGGATCAGTGCGATACCCAACACACCTAAGAGAAACAAAAGGGTAGTTTTTTTCATCATGTTACAAGAATTTAAGTTGATCGAATTGTTACCGGCTGTTAATATCGCCACAATTTCAAGCTATCACCAAATTAATTCGAAAAATTTCCGCTTTTTTTTGTTTAGAAAACGATTGCGGAGACGATTGAAGGTCAAGTGCTATCGATTGCTCACTCGATTACGGAAAACCTAACAAGTGTGAGTCAATTGCCCAATTAAAGGAGTCGCTACTCAAAAGCTTGAGTGACAAAACTCGTTCTGATGATGGCCACAAAGCTGTATCATTAACCAAGTGGTTTCAAAACCTGTCCTACAGTACAAGCGCATCTTATTTTAAACAACATAGAAACAAAACTTTTTGCAAAATGTCTATGTGAACTATGTACCTCCTATGTTTATAAAAGTATGAACAAGTATTCCATGTAGTTGAGTAGTATGAGCGTCTGCCCTGCCCCGTCACCAAAGGACAAGCTAATCCTCTTTTTTCATAGCTTCGCGCTGAAAATTTTATCATGAGTCAGTACGAGCGATATCCTATTACCCTTACGAACTCCCTTTCCGGTGAGAAAGAAAAATTTACCTCCTTAACCCCCGGCTTTGTCGGTATGTACGTGTGCGGTCCTACCGTTTATAATTATGTACACCTAGGGAATACCCGCACCTTCCTCACGTTCGATACCATTTCCAGGTATCTCCGTTTCCTGGGTTATAAGGTTCGCTATGTGCGAAACATTACCGATGTGGGTCACTTGGAAAACGATGCGGATGAAGGTGAAGACAAAATTGCCAAGAAGGCCCGTCTCGAGCAACTGGAGCCCATGGAAGTAGTCAAGCGCTACACGGATGACTTTCATACCGTCATGCGTCAGTTCAATATCCTGCCGCCCAGCATCGAACCTACAGCTACCGGCCATATCGTTGAGCAAATCCGGATCACGCAAGAACTTATTAATAAAGGTCTTGCCTATGAGGCCAATGGTTCGGTCTATTTTGATGTGAAAAAATACAATCAACTCAACAACAACTCGTACGGCATTTTATCTGGCCGCAATATTGAGGAGCTAATGGAGAGTGGCCGCGAACTTGACAGCCAGGATGAAAAGCGCGACAAGCGCGATTTTGCTTTGTGGAAAAGAGCGTCACCCCAGCATATCATGCGGTGGCCTTCACCCTGGGGCGATGGATTCCCTGGGTGGCACATTGAGTGCACCGTAATGAGCACCAAATACCTCGGAGAGACATTCGACATTCATGGCGGTGGCATGGATCTGAAATTTCCACATCATGAATGCGAGATCGCGCAGGCTGTTGGTGCGAATGGAAAGTCGCCTGTCCGTTACTGGATTCATTCCAACATGTTGACAGTGAACGGACAAAAGATGAGCAAGTCGCTAGGGAACTCATTTCTTCCTTCAGAGCTTTTTACAGGAAGTCATAAGTTACTGGACAAAGGCTATAGTCCAATGACGGTGCGCTTCTTCATGTTACAATCACACTATAGTAGTACGCTTGATTTTTCGAATGAAGCCTTGCAAGCAGCCGAGAAAGGTTACAAGAAATTAAGTGCATCACTCGGGAACTTGAAATCACTGGAGCACCCAGGTACCGAAGGATCGGATCAAGAATTGAATGACAATCTAAAGTCGCTGTCAGAAGCTTGCTATCTTACCATGAGTGATGACTTCAACACCGCTAAGACCCTGGCTGTGTTGTTTGAAATGTCGGCACGAATCAACGACTTCAAATCTGGAAACGTAGCATTAAGCAAGGTCAGCCACGTAGAGTTTAATGAATTCAAGAAGATCTACATTGGTTTTATGGAAGATGTATTGGGCATGAAAGAAGAACTCACCCACGATGACTCATTGCTTGATGGAACTATTCAAGTATTGATCGCATTGCGCAAGAAGGCACGGACAGATAAAAACTTTGCGCTGTCAGACAAAATACGG
>JAIENH010000241.1 GCA_019751475.1 Cyclobacteriaceae bacterium | reverse complement strand
CCGACTCATTTTGGAAACCGGCCATGGAGAATGTGGCGACCACTACATTACAGGCTTGCATTTTACAGACGGAGGTGAAAACTCCACGTATCAGAAACTTTGAGAAAGTGGCGCGCAAAACAGGCGAAAAACATGAAGGCAGGTTTTACGATGACTCGGATGTATTTAAAGCGCTGGAAGCGATCGCCTATTCACTGAAGAATCATCCAGATGAAACGTTAGAAAAGAAGGCTGACGAGTGGATAGATAAGATAGCTGCCGCGCAATTGGAAGACGGCTATCTAAACACGTATTATACATTAGGCGATTTCTCCAAGCGTTGGACGGACATGAGCATGCATGAAGATTACAACGGTGGTCATCTCATTGAGGCAGCTGTGGCGTATTACAATGCTACCGGCAAGCGAAAACTTTTGGATGTGGCGATAAAATTTGCAGATCATTTTGATAACACATTCGGACCCGGAAAACGGCATTGGGTTACGGGGCATCAAGAACTTGAATTGGCATTGGTAAAACTTTACAAGTCGACTAAAAATAAAAAGTACTTAGACCTCGCTCATTGGTTGCTGGAAGAGCGCGGCCACAAGCGGGCCATTGGCTACACATGGACGGAATGGAAAGACACTGCGTATGCGCAGGACGTAGTGCCCGTGCGCAATCAGCGGGAGATTACCGGTCATGCTGTGAGGGCCATGTACCTCTACACCGGTGCAGCTGATGTAGCGGCCCTTACGGGAGATACCGGCTACATAGAAGCTATGAATAACGTGTGGGAAGATGTTGTGTATCGAAATCTCTATCTCACCGGTGGCATTGGTTCGTCTGGAGACAATGAAGGATTCAGTCACGATTATGATTTACCCAATGAGCAGGCGTACTGCGAAACATGTGCATCTGTGGGCATGGTATTTTGGAATCAGCGCATGAACTTGCTTACAGGTGATAGCAAGTTTGTAGATGTGCTGGAGCGAAGTCTCTACAACGGTGCGCGCGATGGATTGTCGCTGCGCGGTGATACTTTCTTTTATGGGAATCCGTTGGCTTCGTCTGGTCAGTACTTCCGTAAAGAATGGTTTGGCACCGCGTGCTGTCCGGCAAACATCGCACGACTCGTGGCATCGTTGGGTGATTACATCTATGGCAAATCCAATGATGCACTGTGGGTCAATCTTTTTGTTGGCAATACAACTTCATTGAAATTCGGTTCAACCGATGTTCCCGTCACACTGGAGACGACCTATCCGTGGCAAGGAACCATGATATTAACCCTTCAACCAAAATCAAAAGTAAAATTGAGTGTTCTTGTTCGCATACCTGGTTGGGCGAGAGGTGAAGCCGTGCCGGGCGGGCTTTATGCATTTGATAAGTCGGAGGTGAAGCCATTTATTTTAACTCTGAATGGCAAGCCTGTAAACTACCGAATGGAAAAAGGTTATGCTGCGATTGATCGTGAATGGAGAAAAGGCGATCGCCTTGAATTGCAACTTCCGATGGAGGTGAATCGGGTGGTGTCCCGCCCCGAAGTGAAGGCAAACGTTAATCGCGTGGCCTTGCAGCGCGGCCCGTTAGTGTATTGTGTGGAAGGAACAGACAATGACAACAAAGCCTGGAACACAGTACTGCCAGATCAGGCTACGTTTAGTACTTCATTCAAACCTGAATTACTGGGTGGCATTGAAGTCATCACATTTCAAGCGCCCACCGTGCAAGTCGCGAGTGACGGCAATTCTGTTTCTACAGCGGTGAAGACCATCAAAGCCATTCCATATTTCGCCTGGAGTAATCGTGGCCAAGGCCCCATGCAAGTGTGGCTTCCGCGCAAGATTACCGATGTGAGGATAAATTACTAAGTCTCTCCGATACCATTATGGCTTAAACTACATCCATTCAGCATATTTTAGTCGTACTTGCGTGGAATAGTCGTGTAAATTTTCTACGAAGTCAAATGTTGTTGTAAGAGCCAAGCAATATTTGGCGGTTATTTCGTTACCTTGTTGGATAATTGAAATCATGCTTAAATATTCTTTCGAAACAGGTAACAACTCTTTCTTCAAGATTTTAAAAGAAAAAGTAGACAAGTACTTCACTGATAATGCGCTGGATCCTGCCGGCAACCGGAAATTATACATCAAGTCTGCACTGCAAGTAACTTCAGCTATCGGGCTCTACAGTTGGCTGGTGTTCTTCACGCCCATCGCTCCAGTAGCCATTGGTCTCTGTGTGATTCTTGGACTTAACCTGGCCGTAATCGGATTTAACGTCATGCACGAAGGCGGCCATCAAAGTTTTTCAAGGCATTCATGGATCAACCAGGTCTCTTCTTACTTTTTGAATGTGCTTGGCGGCAATGCTTACTTCTGGAAAATAAAACACAATGTCAATCACCATACCTACACCAATATTGAGGGAATGGATTCTGATATTGATGTGAAGCCATTTATGCGCTTGCACGAAGGACAACCCTTGAGAGGGTACCATCGGTTTCAGCATGTGTATTGGGTAGTGCTTTATGGTATCTCATATTTAGCATGGATCTTTTACGAAGATTTTGAGAAGTACTTTAGCGGAAAGTTCTCCGCTAACTCGGAGCGCAAGAAACTGGTGCCACGCGAGCACATCATTTTCTGGTGTACAAAAATTCTTTATGTAACGTTTTACATGGCGTTACCTGTGTTCTTAGTAGGCTGGTTACCCTGGCTAGTTGGTTTCCTTGTGGTCACCATCGTGTGCGGACTCGCCATCAGCATTGTGTTTCAATTGGCGCACGTAGTAGAGGGTACGCACTTCCATATTCCAAAAGACAAGACAACTCAAGGCAAACAAGAATGGGCGATTCATCAGTTGTTGTCCACGGCCAACTTTGCTACGTCCAGCAAGGGTTTGCATTGGTTGCTGGGCGGATTGAATTTCCAAATTGAGCACCACCTTTTTCCACGCGTATCGCATATTCATTATCCTAAAATAAGCGAACTCGTAAAGGAAGTTTGCAGGGAGTACAACGTGGCGTATCAAGAGCATACCACCATGCTCAAGGCCATTGCATCTCATCTGCTACTGCTTCAGAAGTTAGGCCGCGCCTGATTCATGTGAAAAGTCACGCAGTGCAATGACGTTTGTCATAATGCTTTAATTCAGTGCCTCTGATCTTTGCACTCGATTTCTACGAGTATGAAGACTTTCATAAGGCGGATCATCATAGGGTTAGTTGTATTGGCAGTAGCCTGGACAGTATTGACGCTTTGGGTGGAGCGTGAAGGCCCTGCCTACCGTCACGATTCAAGCGATGTGCCAAATGGCCCGCGTGCTCTAATCATTTACGATCCTGACCCGTTTTACAATCTCGATCAGCAAGTATGTGAGGCGTTTGCCGCTGGTCTTGCCAGCAACGGATGGAACACAACCGTTGCCACGGTTGCAGCTACTCACGAAGTAAAGGACTCAATTTTTAATCTATATGTTATCTGTGCCAACACCTACAACTTCGCACCAGACTGGGCCACTGTTGACTTTGTAAAAGAATATCCTTCACTAGAAGGAAAAAATGTAGTAGCCATTACCCTTGGTGCCGGTACCACCAGTCGAGCTAAGCGATTGCTGGAGGAAGCTATTGCGCAAAGACAATGCAAACTGATTGATTCACGCACGTTCTGGCTTTGGAGGCCAAACGATGAAGCGTTGATTCAAGAATCAAACGTGACACTGGCTGTGAATATGACCCGCAAGTGGGCGAGCGAAGTGGCAGAGGGATTAAAACTGGAGTAATGCAAGCAAGTCCTTTTTCTTCAAGGACTTGCTTACTATAACAACCAACACTAGTTCGTTCTGTGCTTTCGCTCCGAGAACTCCGTCAACCTCTTTCGTTGATCCTCTTTTAGCATGGGTTTCAACGCAAGTTGCAGAGAGTCCATTGCTTGTTTTTCCTTTTTCTGAAAATCCGCACGGAGAGCCCGCACACGTCTTTCACTTCGTTCAATCACCGGTCTTATTTTCTTCGCTTGTGCACTATCAACTTGAGTAACGCGGATAATTTTTTCTGACAAAGAACCTTGGCCACGATAGCCCGATTGATAACCGTAACTGTCTTTACGATCATGACGACCGTGCCGTTGTGCGAAAGTCGTACCTGCCACAAACAGCAAAAGAAAAAATACATTCAAAGAAGTTTTCATAATCTTTTTCCAGTTAGACATCCCCCGGGTGACTATTATTCCAAGCGAAAGAATAATCCGGTTGAAAAGAATTAAACAAAAAAATATTGAGAAAAGGGAATTTAATTCACCCCACAAATGTCCCTACGAATCTTCGGCTCAATGGCCTGACCAAGTTTGCTAGCTTTATTCAGGTCTTCGCAGGCTTCTTTATTCCTTTTAAGATTTGAAAGCGACAGCGCCCGGTTGAGATAGGCAAGTCCGTAATCAGGAGCGTGGGTGATGGCTACAGTATAATCATCTATGGCGTCTTTCCATTTATTTTGCTTGGATAAAATGTTTCCGTGGCAGAGCCATGCCTTCTCATTCTTATCATTCAGATCGATAGCTTTAGAAAAATCTTTCAGCGCACCCGGCAAGTCATTCATTTTCTCTTTCACTAATCCACGATTAATGTAGTTCTCTTCATTCTCCGGCTCCAGTCGCACCACTTCATTGTAGTCGGCTAATGCACCCGCTAAATCATTCTTCTCCAATTTATGAAAGGCACGATCGGCCAGTGGGTAGGGCAGACCAGGACTTCTCTGAATAGCTTCATCCAGCAGTTTGTCGGAGGCTTCGGTGTTGCCACTGGCTTTTTGTAAAGCTGCAAGGTTATGTCGAGCGAGACTGTTATCAGGATCTTGCGCAAGGGCCTTTTCAAAATCCGCAATAGCGCCTGCATTATCTTTCTTCTCTTGCTTGGATAGCCCGCGGTTGATACGAAAGCCGGCATTGTCAGGCATCAGGTTGATAGCCGAGTCAAGCCATGCTATCGATACATCGTAGCGCTTGATTTTGTACTCAATTTGGCCCAGGTAATTAAAGATGTGCGCCCGACTATTCGAGGAAGCTGTGAAAATCTGCGAAGACCCTTGGTTGTTTTTCTCTTGACTGAAGTACACCGTATTGGTTTCACCAGGGGGTAATGTTAGCAGTTTCAAAAAGTCCTGTCGGGCTGGCAGCCATTGACCTGCATCAAATCGCAGCACACCACGACTGAAGAGTGCCTCCGGATTTTCCGGTTTCAACCCTACATAAATATTATAGTCGGTTAGTGCTTTCGATTTTTCACCCAGATGTTCCAGGGCAATAGCGCGCAGCCGGTAGGCTTCAGCAAAATATGGATCGAGCCGAAGGCATTCTGTAAAGTGAGCTTGTGCTGTTCGGTATTCCTTTTTCTCCAGCGATTGATCACCTTTTTCAAAATACCAGGAAGCTGGACGCTTTTGTTGCGCTACGGTGCTGGTTATTATCAGCCAGGCGCCCAGAATCAGCAGTTGCCTCATCGCGATTGTTAATTAGGTTAAAGTTCGAAACTTCTTTTCATTTTTTCTGTTTTAAGTAGCATGGAAAAGACTAAAAAATCCTCCCGTAAAACGGCCAGTGCATCAAAAGACAAGTTTCGGGACGCTTACCGCGAATTTGTGTTGCGCGAAGGCAAAGACCCTGCTTCGGTTTTCATTTTCTGTAAAGACCTCGGTTTGGCCGAAAATGAATTTTACGAGTCGTTTGGCTCTTTTCAGGCCATCGCGAAAGAAATCTGGCGCAACTACATCGCTCATACGTTAAAACGCTTCCAGGCGGATGAAAATGCTGCGGGTTTTACTGCACGTGAGAAAATTCTGGCCTTCTACTTCATACTGGCCGAAGAATTGAAGAAAGATCGCAGTTTTGCTCTTCATGGATTGAAAGATGCGCACAAGTCTCCTCTTCTTTCTCCAGAACTGAAAGCATTTAAGCAAGAGTTTGAGCAGTGGCTGGAGCCGGTACTCGCTGAAGGTAAACAAACAGGCGAAATTGCCCCGAGACCTTTTCTGGACAAGCAATACAAGTCGTTGTTTTGGATTCACCTAATGTTCGTACTGCAATTCTGGGTGCGTGATGAAAGTGCGGGCTTCGAAAAGACTGACATGGCCATTGAGAAATCCGTGAACCTCGCGTTTGATCTGATCGGCAAGGGCGTGCTTGACAATGCCCTCGACTTCGGGAAATTTCTTTATCAGAACTCTAAAAACTAAAACAAATAAGGCGTCTTGACACCTCGAAGGTGTCTGACGCCTCAATACTTTTTAATATACCTTCTCAATTCTTCAAAAACCATTCGTGAAAGAACAACAATCCATTCCTACTACTAAAGTTCAACGCGCGACACACTTCATTACTACGGGCGCCCGTATTGGGCGCAACTACCTGAAGCACTACGGCAAAAAATTGGTAGACCCCACTACTACCAAAGACCAGCTTCACGAAGACAATGCTTCCGACATCTACAATTCACTGAGTGAACTAAAGGGCAGTGCCCTGAAAGTAGCCCAGATGCTCAGTATGGATAAAAATCTTTTGCCTAAAGCCTACCAGCAGCAGTTTACCATGGCCCAGTACAGCGCTCCACCATTGTCCTATCCGCTAGTGGTAAAGACATTTCAAAAGTATTTTGAAAAATCGCCTACACAGATTTTTGATGCATTTTCGCACCAAGCCAGCAATGCTGCTTCGATGGGGCAAGTCCATCGCGCTACGCTGAAAGGCAAAACCTATGCGGTGAAGATACAATACCCAGGCGTTTCTGATAGCGTGAAGAGTGACTTAAAGATGGTGAAGCCTATCGCGCTAAGCATGTTCAAACTCAATCCG
>JAIENH010000420.1 GCA_019751475.1 Cyclobacteriaceae bacterium | reverse complement strand
TTGTCTTTTATCTCAAGCACCACCTCCATCTCTGCTTTAGCAATGCCTCTCAGGTTGGTGATTGAATGCAATTGCACACTCAGTCGCACTTCGTTGTTTACCAGCACAGGCTGATTGAATTTTAATCGCTCAATGCCGTAGTTAACCAGCATTTTAATATTTCTAATTTCGGCAATCTGTTCCCACAGGTAAGGCACTACGGATAGTGCCAGGTAGCCGTGCGCAATGGTACTCTTAAACGGACTCTCCGTAGCAGCCCTCGCCACATCCGTGTGTATCCACTGATGGTCAAGTGTTGAGTCTGCAAATTTGTTGATCTGATCTTGGGTGATTTTCAGGTAATCGGACACCCCGATCACCTTGCCAGTGTATGTTTCAAACTCGGCAAAGCTGCTGATGATTACTTTGGTCATGAGGTGCCCATCTTTCTGCTGGTCAAGTTAGCAGAATTTTTGAGAAACTCATGCGCATAGACCTCCCGTTCAGGAGGCTTGTCGCATCTCGTTCATCATTTGCTGCTCCCGGAGAGAAAAGCGATTTTCATCGGGGGCCTCGTGCACGGAGCGCAGGGCCTCGAGGGAGGGAAAAAACCGAAGCCTGTATTTCCAGATTAGCTTAGCGCCCATGGCATGCTTAAATGCTTTCACGCTCGTAAGGCCGTCCAGCCAATACAAGTCGTACATGAGCTCGCCATCCATGGGGCTTTCAATAAAACCAGGCATAAACCGCTGATCTGCATGCTCTAATTTTTTTCGCACGTCTTCTCTAAAATCCGATTTACCCGATATGTAAACTGTCTTCCAATTCATGTCTTTTTTTGCTGACCAAATTATGTTTGGGCCGGGTGCCATTCTGCCGTAATAAAATTCTGAAAGTAAATGCTTCTACCAACAACTCTTGATTCCGGATGGCGGCCCCGTAAAGTGCCCCTTGTGTGTACGGATGGCAGGCCGGGAAGTTGCCTTTATTAAAGACCCTTGGCACTCATGCCACCATCCACGGCAATGTTCTGGCCGGTGATATAACTGGCTTTATCGCTCGCTAAAAATGCTACCAGTCCCGACACTTCATCCGGCTGGCCTACGCGCGACAGCGGAGTGCGGGCTACGATTTTGGCTAGTCGCTCGGGTTGTGATAAGACCGATTCGGTTAGTGGTGTTTGAATGTACCACGGTGATACGGCATTGACACGAATATTGAAAGGTGCCCACTCCACAGCGAGGTGGCGTGTGAGTTGAATGATGGCGGCCTTGGTCATTCCGTAAGGCGGCCCGGTTTGCACATCGAGTGAGCCGGCTACCGAGGCGATATTGATTACGCTGGCCTGCCCAGAATTTTTCAGCAACTCAAAAGCGCCCTGCGTGAGTGCGGTGAGACTGAAGAGGTTGATTTCAAAAAGCTTCCGGTATTCTTCTTCGCTGTATTGCACAAATGTCTTTCGAATGTTGGTGCCCACATTGTTGACAAGAATATCCAGCTTGCCCCAGTTTTCTTTTACCTTTTGCAGGATGAGTTCACGAGTGGCAGGCTCTGTCACATCACCGTTCAGCCGGAAGAGCCGGGCGCTATGCAAGAGTTTATTCTCAATGGATTTCGTGTCGCGTGCTACCACGAGTACATCTGCACCCAGGTCAAGCAAGTCTTTGGCAATAGCCAGACCGATTCCTTTTGTGCCGCCTGTGACCACGGCTTTTTTTCCTTCCAGTGTCCAGCGGCTCATGCGTGAAAATCGTGTTTTACTACCAACAGAAAATAATCTTTTTCGATAGGTAGGTAGCCTTGTTCGTAGCAATAATAGTACACAGCTCCGTCTTTGGTTTTGTACGTGTTGGTATAATAGCCGAAGTCGAAGCCTTTGAGGTTGAGTTTTTCTTTGCTCACTTTGGTTTTGCCGTTGGGGTTTAGTTCTACTAGTATCCTTCGGTTCTTCCGCAAGGTGTTATTTACGTTGCGCACGAGATTGGTAACATCGCTGCGGATTTTATTGTTGTACGAAACACGGCACTGGTCGGAGCAGAATTTTTTGTCCACCCGGCCTTTGAAGCTATTACCACACTCCAGACAAGTCTTTTCCATGATGCAAGACGAAGATAGAGAAAAAGCAAATTAATACATGCACAGGTCGGTGTTTACTTACCGACTATCATCAGCACCCAATCATCCCCATAAGGCGGAGACAGGCGCTGAACGCCTTTTTTTGTAAGCGTAAACTCCTTTTCATTTTTTCCCGTTACCGGATTGTACCACGTAGCCGTAAAGCTCTCTCCCGACAAATAATTGAAATCAATTTGAAGTGGCTGAATGGCTGGAATGTAAGACACCAGCAACTTTTTGTCTTCACTTACTGCGGTGGTCACGTAGTTGGGTTTGGCCCAGTCACCATAGCCTGCCACTACCGCTTGATGGCGAACATCAGGCACCAACGTCCACCAGGGGATTGATTCAAAAAATTTTATCACATGCCCCATGTGATAGGCGCCCGGGTAGCGCATGATGTCTCTCCAAAACGAGGGAAAATACCAAATGTCTGATCCGTATGCGTGACCGGCACCACCACTGAGCAGCGTCCAGTAGGCTTGCCTGCGCACGATGGCGGGAGACCCCATGTCGTTGTCTTTGATGCCGCTGCCCTCGTATTGAGATTCACCCAAGACAAATGGCATGATGTCTGACTTCGACCATTCGCGCAAAGCGACCTCGTACACGTGAGGTTGTAAATCATGCGTTACCCACTCCGTAGGTTTTTCTCGCCAGTAGGTATAGATGAAACTAAATCCCAACCATGGAGCATATTGAAACAAATCGGTGCTTGAGTGTGGTGGTGATGCGTGATAGGTGATCAGTTGATGTTTGGGTGCTGTGGAGTAAAGACCTTCTGCCATGGCAACAATACCCTCTTGGTCTCCCTTAGGGTCGTTGTCTCCACCCATAATCCAAAAGAGATTTTTAAAAGCCAAGAACTTGCGGCCCAGGTATTGACCGTACAATCGATTTTTGGCCGGACCATTTTTTTGAATAGGCTTTTCAGGGGTATTGCCGAACCCTTCTTTGCAACAACCCAACCACGGTTGCGACATGACTATCATTAAGCCCAACGAGTCGGCCTTCTGAAGAATAGTCGCCACGTGATCGTGGTATGCTTCGTTAGGCCGGGCAAAATCAACATCTCCGAGAAATGGTTTTTGGCCTTTGCGATTCGCCTGCTCAGGTGCCATCACGATTTGCACCTGGATGGTATTGAATCCCTGGCTTTTCCGAAAGGCAAGGTACTCGATGGCTTCGGCTGTGGTGAGTTGTGTGAATATTTGCCAACCCGTATCAGCATGGTACAAAAATGGTTTGCCTAGCTGATCAACGAAATAGCGCTTATTGGTGCTGATTTTTAAAGGAAAAACAAATTGCGCCTGCGTGGCAACAACGCATATCATCCATGCGATGAATACAAAAGATCGCTTCATAGGAAATCGGGTTGGAGTCAGTTGATAAATTTCATTTTTCAATAAAAATTTTGCCCTCCTGATAAAACTCAATGCTTATGTTCTAAGTAGTGTTTCTTTAGCAGGTCTTCGCCAAAGTCATTGGTCAGGTGACGAATGCTGGTATGCACATGGTTGGCGTTGTTTTGTGTATTGTCATATTCGATCCACAGGGTAGGGCCGTGAATGCGATAGTAATGTCCTTGTCCCCAGGTGCGGGCACCGGCCCATGCAAAGTAAAATTTTTCAAATCCAAGCGTTTCAATTTCCTGCATGATGACGCTGCTAGTTTCTGTGTTGTAGTTCATGATGTAGATGCTCAACAGATCACGAAAGAGTTTTTGCTGCCCGGCTGTGAGTGCGGTGAATGCAATTCCTTCGGGCTTGGTTGGCTTGACAGTACGATCGTTGCCTGTCAGTATTTCCGGAAAGGCTGCTTCTGCAATGATGGCCATGCGTAGCTGTTGGGCTGTCAGCGAGTTAAGCAATGCAAAACCTTTTTCAGATTCCGGCTTCAGTAACTGTTTGCCTTTTTCTACGCCTGATAAAACAATGGCCGGGTTTGAGCCGAAGAAACTTGGAGTACAAGCAACTGTTTTTTGTTTATGTAAGAAATTGAGAGCAAGGTGATGCCCTTCGATTCGCCAACCCCACGGCTTAGTTGCAGTCGGCTCCCCAAACAGGCTGAAATAATATTTGCCTGGGTCTCGGTAGTCATCACCACCGCTGCGGCCTTCAACCTCCTTTAAAATATTTTCCAGTTGCATGATGGAAGACGCTTTGCGATATCCTTCATCACTGAGAGCGGTCTGCAATACTTTCATAAATAGTTGTTGCTGGCGGGCCGTCAGTTCTTTGAAAGCGATACCCTTTCGTTCGGTGGGGACAAAATTCCAATGATAGCGCTCGGAATCTTCCAGGATAAAAAGGGCTTTTTTCTTTTGTGCATCGTTTAACTCGCTTACAAACGACTTAATCGTTTCGGCTATGGTAGGGTGTGAAGACTTGCTAGAGGTATTCATGAAATTCAAAACAAGCAAGACACTGATGGCTGTTCTTAGCATGAAGAAAGCTACCGTAAAGATTGGGATTTAACAACCACGTATGGATGGAAATAGACTTTGTAGCAAATGAGTATTTTTAAGATCTCAAAATAAATGATCATGAAAGTCAGAATGCATGTAATCTTAGTATTCTTGTTTGTTATTACACTCGCAACATCTGCAAACGCCCAAGGGCAAAAAGTTATCAACCCGGAAGCGCTAAGCAAGTCCAGCGGCTACTCGCACGTGGTGGTGGTTGGTAATACCATCTACATCTCCGGTCAAGTGCCAGCTGATGCTACCAATGCAGTAGTGGGCAAAGGTGACCTTCGCGCACAGGTTACTAAGGTGTATGAAAATCTTAAGATATGCCTCGCGGCCGCAGGCGCTACGTTTGACGATGTAGTGAAAATGAATACGTATGTCGTCAATTACAAACCCGAAGATGTGACTATCATTCGGGAGGTAAGGAAGAATTATCTCTCCAAAGAAAGTCCGCCCGCCAGCACCCTGGTAGGCGTGCAAGCATTGGTCAACCCTGATTTTCTCGTTGAGATTGAGGCTATGGCGGTGAAGCGGTAGTTTATTTCGAAAAGGTGAACGTATGATTGCCCTTTACGGAATTTGCTCGTCCACCACCCAGCGTCTGTTTATTCCATGCCATTTGAAGCACTAGAGAACTTTCACTTATCGATACAATATTTACGACTAAGCCATCAACCCGGACGAATGCTGTAGCCGAATCATCAGTGAAGCTCCAGGAGTTGTCATTAGGCCAAATTGGCCCTCCATTTTTTGAGGTGTACCGCGAAGGTGAGAAAGTTAGTGTCAATCCCGTAAAAAGAGCAGTTTGATCAACTCCGTCTACCTTAACATTTGATATTTTCCAGGTGCCTTTGGTCAGCAATGCAGTCACCGATTCTGTTGCGGGAATTGGAGCAGGGTCACTTTTTTTTGAACAGGCCTGCAATACGAACACACACGTGCTCACGATAAATATGGAAGCCCATAAAAGAGAATTCTTTTTCATAAATGATAGCATTATTTTTTGAAGATTCTTTTTGAAATAATATCAGTGCCGGTATTCACCCGGAAGAGGTAGTATCCTGTTGCGTAAGATGACAAACTAAATTGAATACTTCCTGAGCCTGACTTTTGCTCTTTCGTGCGACCCATCATATCGTACACGGTCACATCAATAACGCCATTTCTTGCGTGACCAGAGGCATCCACCGTAACTTGTTGACTATCGTCAGTTGGGTTGGGAAAGATATTAATCTCTGATTTGTCTTTGTTTAAAAGATCTGTTATAACAACAGGAATACCATCGGAAGGCACACTGGCACAGTTGCCCTTTATTGTAGATACGCTGTAGACTCCAGGTTGAGTAATAGATAGGGTTCGAGATGAAGATGTTACATTTAAATCAACCCCATTTCTAAACCATTGAAAACTATCTCCAATTCCCGTATAAAATGCGACATTTAAAGTAAGGGACTCGTCTGTGGCTCCGAGTAATAGCTCAACTTTTGGTGGCTTCGTAGGATTAACGCAAAACGTTCTAGTGATAGACGTAGTTGTGTATCCGCTTTTACCTGCTGTAACCTTAAGTGCTATCTGTCCAGCTACATTCTGAAGAGTGATAGTGCCCGCAGCTCTATCTAACAATGCAAATACTGGAGGATTAGTAAATTCGTATCCCAAATCGGCATTACTTGGAGTGGTACTAATATTAAGTGAAAATGGAGGATCACCAACAGTTTTATCAGCCGGTTGTGGAAAAACTAAAGTAAGTGTTGCAGGGGTTATGGTCAGAGATTGGGTAACTACTGCAGCAGCGTTAAAGGTATTATCACCGGCTTGCGAAGCAGTGATGGTGATTGTCCCTTGTCCAGTCAATGTCACCAAATTACCAGCAACGGTGGCTACATTTGTATTTGAACTTGCATACGTAACAGGTAGTCCTGAACTAGATGTTGCAGTAAGGGCAAACGGAGCAGGATCAAACACACGATTAGCTAAAGGGCCAAACGTAATCGTCTGATTGAGCTTGGCTGGCACAAAGGAGTACACCTGACCTGTAGCAGGCTTGAGTGCCAATGATGAAGTTTCTACGCTGGTCGAAGCGATAGGGGAGGCACCAGTATTATTAAGAGAAATAAAGTTAGGGGAACCATATCGTGGGAAGGCCATGCCGATAGATGCTGAAGGTGAACTAAGCGCGCCCGCTTCTTGCTGGTAAACAAATTCAATTTTATTATCGGACTCATATAATTTAACCTGGAAGGATATGCCTGCGG
>JAIENH010000729.1 GCA_019751475.1 Cyclobacteriaceae bacterium | reverse complement strand
CATCGAAGCCATAGATACGCGACCAGAAATCAAACCATACTTCTTTCAATGAGATGCGTTTTACGCTGGCGCGCTGACCGCATTGTGAGCAGAAATTTCCGGCTACTTCGGCTTGGCAATTGATGCAGTGAGTGTTTTCCATAGTTTGTGCAGTATCCCAAAAATAACAGCAAAATGGTAGTGAACCACATTCCCGCACGATTGTTTACCATTCCATGAATCGGAAGGCAGTCGTTATCGGCTCGGGAGTAGCAGGCATGGCCTCGGCCATTCGGCTAAGGATGCACGGCTTTGAAGTTCATGTAGTGGAAGCCAATGCCTATCCGGGAGGCAAGCTGTCAGAATTTACGGTTGATGGCTTCCGCTTCGATGCAGGCCCTTCGCTGTTCACCTTACCGGAATTAGTAAACGAGTTGTTTACCCTTGCGGGGAAAGACCCTCGACACTACTTCAACTACAAAAGGCTGGACGTCACCTGTCATTATTTTTTTGAAGATGGTACTCAGTTGATCGCCTATGCTGATCCTAAAAAACTCACGGAAGAAATCGAAACGAAGACTGGGGTGCCTGCGCAACGAATCATGGACTACCTTCGTCAAAGCGCGGAGATTTATTCTTCCGCTTCCGAAATTTTCCTGGAGAACTCCCTTCACCGTTGGAAAACATGGCTTAACCTGCGCATAGTAAAAGCGCTCTCCAAACTTCATCGCCTGGGCATTTTTCAAACCATGCATCAACGAAATGTAGCCTGGCTACAGCATGAAAAGCTGGTGCAGTTGTTTGATCGCTATGCCACCTACAACGGCTCCAATCCTTTCCGGGCACCGGGCATTCTCACTTCCATTCCTCACCTTGAATTTAACAAGGGTGCTTACCTGCCAGACGGTGGCATGTATAGCATCACAAAAGCATTGCACCAACTGGCAGTTGATTTAGGTGTACATTTTTCATTCAATAAAATAGTTACAGAGATTAAGGTAGAAAACGGACGAGCCACCGGGGTAATGATAGGAAGTGTGCCTATGGCTACAGACATAGTGATTTGTAACATGGATGTCTACTACGCTTTCCGCAAGCTCATGCCTGCGCAACGAGCTCCGGAGCGAACCTTAAAGCAAGAGCGATCAAGTTCTGCACTAATTTTTTATTGGGGTATTCGCAACTCCTTTCCTCAGCTTGACCTTCACAACATTTTCTTTAGCAGCAACTATGAACGCGAGTTCCGGGCCATCTTCCAGGAGCGAACCATCGATGACGACCCGACTGTGTACATCAACATCACATCGAAGTATGAGTCAGGCGATGCGCCAACAGGCTGCGAGAATTGGTTTGTGATGATCAACGTGCCTGCCAATACCGGTCAGGATTGGAGTAGGCTCATTTCTATTGCCCGAACCGACATCCTGAAAAAACTTAATAGACACCTGTCGGTGGATCTTGAAAAAATGATCGTTACGGAAACGGTGTTAGACCCACTATCGATTGACAGCAAGACACACTCCTACCAGGGCTCCCTTTATGGCACCAGTTCTAACAGTAAGTTCTCGGCTTTCTTAAGGCATCCGAACTTTTCACAACACGTTAAAGACTTGTATTTCTGCGGAGGTAGCGTTCACCCTGGGGGCGGTATTCCCCTGGCCCTGTTCTCTGCCAAAATAGTTTCTTCGCTGGTAGCGGAACAAAATCCCGGGCTAACTGTTTAACTTCTTTGTCGCCTCACCGCCTATGAAGCAACTTTACTTCCGACTTACTTCTACCGTAGCTCCATATTCACTCTACAGCCTCGTGGTTTTGTACAGCGTAGGCATTTTGGGTCTTCTGTCGCCTTACCACGAATACTTCAAGCTGCTGACTCCGGTCAACCTCCTGCTGTCGGTCTTCCTGTTGGTGATCAATAACCGTGATTCGTACTTGCCGTTGGCACTGTTTATCCTGTTTACGTTTTTTTTTGGGTTTGTGATTGAATTCCTCGGTGTACGATACGGAATTTTGTTTGGGAGTTATTCGTATGGAGAAACATTGGGGCCAAAGCTCTTCAACGTACCCATCATCATTGGGGTAAACTGGATCATGATCATCTACTCCATCGCCATCCTGACAGATTCACTCAAGGTGCAGGTCTGGATTAAAATATTGCTTGGGGCAGCCCTGGCGGTGGCTACAGACTGGGTGATTGAGCCCGTAGCGATCCGATATGATTTCTGGGCGTGGGCGGATGGATACGTACCGGTTCAGAATTTTATCGGCTGGTTTTTTACGTCTGTGATCTTACTCACGGTCTACCAAGTGCTGCGCGTGAAATCCGAAAACCCAATTGCGTTGCCTTTCTTTTTTATTCAGCTTGTCTTCTTTGTTGTGCTGTCGATCGGTATGCGCTAGCGGTCAAGCCAATCTTTAAATTCTTGCACCCGCTCGCGCGCCACAATCACATCGTTGTCGTCACAGTTTTTCAGTACGAGCCTTAACCTACTGTTGGTATAACTGATCATGTCCTGAATGGCATCCACGCCCACCAGGTACTTGCGATTGATACGAAAGAAGCGCTTAGGATCGAGCAGTCCTTCCAGTTGATCCATGGTAAAATCGAGAATATGCTTGCGCTGATCGTTGGTTTGAGCAAATGTTGCCTTCTCCTGGCTGAAAAAGAAAAGTATATCCAATACCTCCACCGATTTGAGGTGCTCTCCTACTTTGATCACAAAGCGCTCTTTGTATTTCTTCGTGAGCATCTGCATGGCATAGCTGATGCTCTCCATCATTTTCTGGGAAGACGGAGCCGCGCGTAATCCTTCCCACTTTCTAAAAGCTTGATGTAGTTCTTGCTCATCCACCGGCTTAAGTATGTAATCAATGCTGTTGACTTTAAAAGCCTTTAAGGCATATTCGTTGTAGGCCGTTGTGAAGATTACCGATGAGGTCACCGAGACATGATCAAAAATTTCAAAGCTTAATCCATCAGCGAGTTGAATGTCCATCAGGATCAAATCAGGAGGTGGATTAGATTTTAGCCACGCTACGCTTTGCCTTACAGAATCTAATCGAGACACAATCGTTGCATCTCGCATCAACTTGGTAGTAAGCGTGGTAATGCGCTCAGCAGCCTGTGGTTCGTCTTCGACAATTAGAATATTCATACGCTACAGTAACGGAAGTCGCACCCTGAATTTATCAACCGAATCAACTACCTCCACCGGTCTCTCCGTAAGAAAGGAGTAACGTCTTTTTATATTCTCCAATCCAATACCGGTTGAGTCCTCTGCAATTATTTTTTTTGTTTGCAAATTGTTTTCTACAACAATACTATTCCCTTCCTGATAAACACGGATGGTAAGTGGCTGCTCTTCAGCAATTACATTGTGTTTAATGGCATTTTCAATCAGCATTTGTAATGCCAGTGGCGTCACCTGTCCTTCCACCTGCTTCAAGTCAACCTGTAATATCAATTTATTCCCAAACCGAATTTGCTGAAGAAATAAGTACGCATCCAAAAAACGCAGCTCCTCCTCTATCGGCACCAACTCCCGCTCGCGGGTATCAAGCACGTAGCGATATACCTCTGAAAGTTGTTTGATAAACTTAGCCGCTTTGTCCTGGTCTTCATAGACGAGATTGGTGAGGGCATTCAAACTATTGAAAAGGAAGTGTGGGTTTACCTGATTCTTCAAACTATCGTATTGCGCTCGTACATTTTCCTTTTGCAACCGCTCAGCATCTACGGCCGATGCGCGCCACGCAATTAAAAATCCTCTTCCGTGAAGGAACAAAGAGATAAAGAATGTGATGATGAGAGCCGGAATAACTACCTCATAATAGCTACCAAAATTAAAATTCAGTAAATTTTCCCAGCCGCTCGTAATTAACAACACAACACACACCGTATAGGCTACGGTGGCGATAACACCTACGATCAATCGCTTAACCGGAAACTTAACCCATGATATTCTTCTGCTGATGAATTCAGTTAACTCCCCGTTACCTATCCACAATGCCACCCACAATACCGTAGAGAAAAAAGTAACGATAGCATAGTTGTTATAATTGGTCCGGCAACTTGTACAAGTAAAATAGGTGGTGATTGTAGAGCCCATCAATGAGATGGCAACAACCGTCACGTAATCTTTTACTTTCGTAAGAGTCATGGTGTAAATGTACTACTTAGCTGGTGGGACTTAGTTATCGGGGCTTAGAACTTTGATGAGAAGTCCCAAGCCCTAATACTGATTATTGACATTGTTTCAACAACCCTTCTGTCATGCCTTGTCCCCAGGCTGGTGCTAGCGGGTTATCGCTTTTGTAGGCTGAGAATTGCTCCAACGCCTTGCGAGCCAGACCGCACGCTTCCGTGACAGGGGACTTAAAAAATTGCGCCATACCAAATTGCATCTGGGCCATCAGTGCCAGCGCGCGCGGGTTATTCGGATTTTGTTCGATGGCCTTGCCATACGCCTGCATACTCATGCCGGAGTATTGTTGTCCACGCGAGGCAGGATCTACTGTAACGCGAATCATGTGGATAAATCCTTCGAGGGCTGTGATTTCAGAATTGTCTTTGCTGATTGCGGCTGCCTTGTTTACTCGCTCCAGCGCCTGGTCAAGATAATTGTCTTTCTTAGTTGCTTCCGTTTCGCGGTTGGCCATCATTACATAACCAAAGGCACCGTAATACAATGGCTCCCACTTGTCTTTCTCAGCCTGACCGATACGGTCAAGTGAGTTAACAGCTGATTGAAGTTCATCCAGGGTCTGGCCATTGTACACGGCTTGCATTTGCTTGCTCATGGCTTCAAAATACTTTCCGTCATTTGCGGATAAAGACAGCGAGAGACTGATCAGAAAAATTGAAATTGTTGTTTTCATACGTTTATTGGTTAGAGACTTGGTAATTGATTAACTGATTTATTTTTAGAAAGAGTAATAAACACACCAAGGAATAAAAATCGAGGAGCTGCTTGTCGCACGGCACGGCTGGCATACACACCGTCTGCATTGGGTGTACTGGCAAACTGATATCCAAAAATGTTATCACGTCCCAGCACATTGGTACAAGAAAGATGTACGATGATGCGGCTGGTGGGCAGATAACTCACGTTTACACTGAGGTCTTGATAGCTGGGAGTCTTTCCAGACTGAAACACCTCCTGGTTAGGATCATGATAGGGCCGGCCACTGGCATAAGAATACGTGAGACCTACTTGTGATTTTAATTTTGTAATGAAATGTTTGTAAACCACCGAGAAGTTGTGCTTCGAAGCAAAAGAAGGCACAGCTGAAACAGGGAAATTGAGATAGTCGCGCTCCGTGTCGAGGTAGGAATAGGACACCCAGTAGTCTACATTTTTCAGTGAGCGGTTGTCACGCCAAAATAACTCCAGGCCTTTGGCAAATCCGTTGCCGATGTTTAGCAGCGATTGTGTGGAGGGAGCAAAAGCATTGGGCACCAATACGGAGGGCACTTGAAACTTAACCAGGTCGAAGTAGTTTTTGTAGTACAGCTCCGCACGAAACGTTCTGTTATCGCGAATCACCTGGTAGTTCAAAATGTAATGCTCCGCTTTCTCAGATGCGAGCCTGGTGTCAGTGCGCAGCCAAATATTGTTGGGTGATTGACGAAACCGTCCGTAGGCAAGTGAAAACTGACCCTCTCCTACTTTGTAGGCCAACGACAAACGCGGATCAACGCCAACCTTCGCATTCAATGCATTGTATTCAGCTCGCACACCGGCACGTGTCACAAATTTTTTACTGGCGTAGACATCGGCTTCGGCAAAAGATGCAAGCAGCGGTTCTACAAAATTCTGATCAAGTTTACCAGTTTGTTCTTGCGTCCAGGCTGCTGAATAGTTTCGATCAAAAAATTCTACACCTGTTTTTAATTCAAACCGATCGGAAAAGCTTTTCTCAGCTACTGTCTTGAGATGCACGCCATGCTCTCGCTCATAGAAGCTACTCGATGCCAGTTCATTTCTGTTTTCATTAAACGTGTATGATACACCCGACCGCACATACCAGCCGTTGTCAAACGTCTGTTGATAGGACGCATTGCCGTAACGGTAATTATTTGTCAGCTCAAGTGGTGTTTTTATTTCCGGATTGGCGATATCGTGCTGATACAAGGAAAAGTTTGAGTGGTTGGCATTGCCATAAAATTTGAAGAGACCTTTGTCTCCCATCTTTTGCCGATAGGCTGCACTGGTTTCCAGTGAGGCTGGTGGATTTATCCAATCAATCTCTTGATTGATCAATCCGAAATAAGGACGAATGTTGGTGTATTGAATTTTACCGGCTACTGACCCATTCTTCAGCGCCTGGGTATGAGCTACATCTGCGCCAACAGAAAGCAGACCAATATCGGTTCGCGTTGTCTGATCTTCATCTTTAGATTCCAGCGCCAGTGCAGACGAAAGAGCTTGACCGTATTCGGCTGAGTAGCCTCCTGTACTAAAGCTGGTGCCTTTGAACATAAAAGGAAGAAACCGTCCGCGGGATGGTGTGTTAGGTGCAGCCGGACCGTACGCATCTAACACCACCATACCATCAATGAACGTGCGGGTTTCGTTGCCATCGCCACCACGAACAAACAAACGTCCACTTTCGCCTACCTTCTGCGTGCCGGGCAGCGTATTCAAGGCACCGGCAATGTCAGCCGTGGCACCAGCTGTAGTTGCAATGTCAAGCGCTTTAAAAACGGTACGTCTGTTTTGATCACTGGCGGTGAACGCTCCAGCGGAAATCGTTACAGCATCCAGTTCGTTGATGGATTCTCGTAATGTCAATTGAAGGGTAATGGTTTTACCATCCAAGATCACTTGTTG
>JAIENH010000323.1 GCA_019751475.1 Cyclobacteriaceae bacterium | reverse complement strand
GCGATGGCAGCATTTCCCGCTCCACGGAAAATTCCATTGATGAGAAACAGCATCATGATAGACATGTTGCCACCAAACATCCACAGCGTGTAGCCCGAGCCAATGCGGATCACTTCTTCCGAAGCACCCATGAGTTGCAGCATGTCTTTATAAAAGAGCACACCCATCACCGAGATGGCCAGCGACATGACTACGCCCAGAAAGATGGCTTGCACACCTGCCACGGCCGCACCTTCCGGATCTTTCTCACCCACCCTGCGGGCCACCATGGCCGTAGCGCCCATGCTCACGCCCATGGCCAGTGAGTACACCAGTGCCAGCAGCGATTCTGTGAGGCCGATTACGGCCACCGAGTCACTGCTGTTCAGCCGACTGACAAAAAATATGTCCACCAGGGCAAACACCGATTCCATGGCCATCTCCAAAATCATGGGTATGGACAACATAAAAATGGCCCGGTTGATACTGCCTTCCGTGAAACTTTGATCGGAGCCCTTTACGGCCTCCTTGAATAAACGAAATAGCGAAATCGCTTTAGTAAAAGCTTTCATTAGAATGTGTTAAATGTAGAGATAAATGAAGTTTGACCGCTGCAAAGCGAAGAGAAAAGTATCATCCCGCATCTGCGAGATGCGTTCTAGGCGCTTCTGTTAAGCGAGGTAGAACGGGGTTTGAAACTTCATAGGCTTAAAACTTGACTGCCGTTGATTATACTGCAAAGATGGAAAAAAGTTTCGGAAAGCAAATTTTTTATAGCCGCTGTGTTTGGGAGCTAAAATTGATGATTAGTTGTTGGGCGGCTGCGCGGATTCACCTTGGTCGTTTCTCGTATCAATTTAAAGGCAGTTTATTTTTTATGGATTCTTTTCTCAAATGTTGAATTGAATAATATCCAATTAAGTATCCAACAAAAATGCCAGAAACGAAAAAAATATAGCCACAATCAAAATGGAATCCCCGATGGCAAAATAGTATTTTGCTATGGCAGTCAGAACCAACGTCAAAGCGAATAACACTTTAATGATGGTAAATGAATGGTATGCTAGTTTATTCAGAATCACTTATTTTTTTAGTTCCAAAAAGGCTGTTACCAAAAGAAAAACTATCAATAACCCAGTCAAATAGTTATTGAATTCTTGACTAAGATTCTCCTTAAAAAAAATCTTCTCAATAGAAATTAGAACAATTCCTACGTATAATACATTTTTTGTCCACAAGGGTAACCGACTTTTTTTTATCATCTATTGAGTAATTTCGGTTTGCAAAATGTACTTTCCCAAAGTCGTTTTTTAAGTTGTTAAAAATCGTCCGGTAATAACCGCTATGCGGGGGCATGTTTGCAATCACGGCTGCATTTGTCATTGGACGATTTCCAACTCAAGATAGCCATTTCTCACCGCTGGCGCGCATTTGTTATTCGATGATCTCTAACTCAAGATAGCCTTTCGTTTTGAATAATAGTCTCGCGATGAACTATATCGAGTTACACCAGAAGGTCGTCAGGATCTTGGCGAGTATCGAACACTGCCGCAATCAATACGGTCTTTTCTTCTTGGATGATCCTGTAAACAATTTTATAATTGCCCGACACCAGATAGCGATAATCCATAGAGGCCACTAACGGATTGCTTTCTTTTTGGCCAATCTCTGGGAAGCGGGAGAGTTTCCGTGTCTTTTCGTAAACTTTTAATCTAATTGATGTCGCTACTTTGGCACTTGCTATTTCCTTGTAATATTGACAGGCTTCTTTCAATTGGGACTTAGCCAACTCGGTCCAGATAACTTTCATCATTACCAGTTTCCTGATTCCTTTTCCAAGGCCTTCTGGCTTATTGCCCTGCCTTGCTTATAATCGTCTTCCGACTTCTCTAGCATAGCCTTGTACGCCTTTGAACTCATTGGCTTCAACTTGGATTCGTACGAACTTTTGATGGATTGATTTTTCAAGGTCTCAACCTTCTTAATCACTGTTTTGTCCTGTACTTTGGTCAGCCATTCAATAATCTCTATCTTCTTTACTGCTATATCCATAGTGCCTGATTTGATCCCTGCAAAGATAATAATTTCATGTGGGTTTAGCACTTGTTTTAGTGTAGCAAATGGAACTTCATAACTACAGCGGTCAGCTCTTCAATGCCTATCTGTTGATCCAATTTCCGTTCATAAGTTTCATCAAAATAGCTAGCATTACTAACCGCCTTTCACAGCCAGCAACGCTTGCGCGGATTTTTTGAAGGCCCGCCCAAAGGGCAGTTCCTTTCCATGTACTTCCACACTCTCGGCAGATACAGTGGAAATACACTTGGCATTGACTATGAAGGAACGATGGATGCGCACGAACTGCGGTGACGGAAGGGTCGCTTCAAAGGACGAAATGTTTTCCCTGGTAACGAGCGTGGTTCCTTTCAGGTGCACCTTCACATAGTCATCCAAGCTTTCGATGTAGAGGATGTCTTCCAAAAATACTTTGTGGCTTTTTCTGTCGGCCTTCAGATAAATAAAAGATGCGCCCTCCTTTGGTTGTGGCATCGCAGATTTCCCGATTGCCTGTCGATCAAAAAACTTATTGACAGATTTTACAAACCGCTCAAATGAGATGGGCTTGAGAAGATAATCCAGCACCTCCAAGTCAAATGCCTCTGGGGCAAAGTCGCGATAGGCGGTAGTAAGAATAATGGAAGGCGGATCTTTTAGTGTGCGCACAAATTGCAAGCCATTGATTTGCGGCATTTGGATATCAAGAAAAACAAGATCAACCGGCTTCTCCCGAAGCACCCGGCCTGCTTCCAGAGCATCCGCACATTCGCCTTGCAATTCCAGGCCCTCAAGTTTTGACAAATAAGATATCAACAACTTTCGCGCAAGCGGCTCATCATCCACAACTAAGCACGTAAATTTCATAGTGCGGCAGGAAGCGTTAAGGAGACAGAAAATTCTGCCGGATTGCTATTGTCCAACGATAATGAATAACCTGATGGGTAAAGCAGATTCAATTGGTTCCTTAAATTTTGAAGTCCGATGCCTTTGCCTTCGTGCGGGTTATGCGAACAACTATTGCTGACATTAATTTGTAATGCTTTCGGTTCTGCTGCAATGTCCAATTTAATCCATGTCTTACCGGTGTTATTCATCACTCCATGCTTGAAGGCATTTTCCAGTAGCGTAATCAGCATCATGGGTGGCAACTGGCAGGAGTTTACATCTCCCATCACATTCGTTTCTACCGTTACACGGTCTTCGTAGCGAAGCAATTCCAATGCAAGATAGTTTGTAACCTGCTCCAATTCCTTCTCCAGCGGCACCAACATGACCTTGCCGGAATGAAGTACGTAATCCAATATTTCACTAAGAGCAAGGATAGCCTGCGGTGTCTTTTCTGATTTTTGCTGCGCCAGGTAATAGAGGTTATTCAAGGTATTGAAAAGAAAATGCGGATTGAGTTGAGTTTTAAGAAATCGAAGTTCAGCATCTACTTTTTCAAGCATCAGCGCCTGGTAGTCTTCTTTTGATTGTCTCCAATGAAGTAATAACTTAATGGCCCCGGCCAAAAAAATTACCAACAATAAAGAAGCTAACATGAAGAAAAGGTCTATCGAGGCGGGGCTCATGTCTCGAATATTCGTACCCGCCATCACGATGAACGTGAGCATAGCAATCATCATCTCCAGAAAAAGCGAACCCACCAACGCATATACGAAATACAGGAAAAAGAAGCCGTAGCGGCCCCTCATCAGGTAATGCGGCAACAAGTAATAATTCAAAAAATAAGTGGCACCAATCGTGACCGGCATAAGCAAGCTTACAAAGAAAAATGTATGCACATAGTTGCTGTTCTTACGACCAAAGAAAGCTACATAGAAAACCAACACAGCCACCCAAAAGAGAACGTGCACCAGCCACCGCTGTCGGCTAAAAATCGCATCGATAAACTTTACTTGCTGGTCCATCCTTTTGCATAATTATGAAAATTCCTACGGTCATGTTTCAAAATTGAGGTCAAGGCCAGCTAAACAATACCTTTCGACAATTTAAGACACCTTTTCGCCATATCCCTTCGCAACTGATGTGTATCACCTGTATCACTTCCATTTGGTCATCTTTTTTTATTTAGGTTAGAATTCGGGCGTAAGCTTGCCGGAACAAAAACTAACCTTAAACTTTACCAGTATGCTCGCAAGTACATTTTACTCATTACACGTGGAAGGTGGCATGACTTTCATGGCACCTCTTTCGATCATTTTTTTGATCATTATCGGTTTACTTGGTTTTGTGATTTTTTCCGCGGTACAAAAAAAATCCATCCAACCCATCTGGCTGGAGACAATCAAGCAGCTAGGCAGGCTCGCACTCGCCTGGGGCACCTTCTCCACTATTATTGGCCTCTTCGAGGCATTTGATGCTATTGAAGGATCACCCGATGTGGTCTGGGGCCTTCCTATAATTTGCGGAGGACTTAAGGTGGCTATCATTACCGTGCTCTACGGACTGATAATTTACTGCATATCACTTCTTTCATACATCATTCTCAAATTCATCAGCACTAGTAAAACAGCGTAGTAATGTTATGATCCAACTGATATTTCTTATAGTTGCCAGTGTCGGAGTCCTCATTATGATCCTTCACTTGTTTAAGAAAGCATCAGAACAATTCAGTTGGAGCGATTTAAAGAAGCACGCCATCCTACTATTACTGGGTTGGGCAGGCTTTGCAGCTATGCTTGGGCTAATGTCAATATTTGATGATCTTGAAGCATCTCAACAAACCTTAGTCGCCTTACGGCATGGCACTTCGGTGGCACTCTTCACCTGGACGTCAGGGTTACTTGTCTTTTGCGCTTTTTTGTTTCCATTGGGAAGAGAACGAGCTTGATCAGACCTCAACAAAAAAGGAGCTCTTCGCTCCTTTTTTGTTTGAATCTCATTGAAGAGAAACGATTATCAATCAAAGTTTATCCGATAGCCACGCGCTTAAACTCAGCTACCGTAAGGCCTTTGGTTACACTGTCCAAATATTGAGCAACGGTCTTGCTGTTGTCTTTCACAAAAATCTGGTGCACCAGTGTGCTCTCTTTGTAAAACTTCTGCAGCTTGCCTTGCGCAATTTTCTCTACCATATTCTCTGGTTTGCCTTCAGCTAATATCTGCGCCTTGGCAATCTCAAGTTCCTTCTCAATCACCGACTTGTCTACAGATTTTTCATCCACCGCTACCGGGTTCATAGCAGCGATCTGCATACCCACATCTTTGCCCGCCCCGATAACCATCGGGGTCACATCTTTGCCATTCACTCCTTTGAGCGACACCAATACGCCCAGCTTGCTACCTGCATGAATGTAAGGCACCACAGTCTCACCCTTCATGTGTACATACTCGCTTACTTCGAGCTTCTCCCCAATCTTTCCGACCAACTCGGTAATCTTTTCTGTCAAGGTAAGAGCACCGGCCTTTTCGTTTAACAGCGCTTCTTTCGTAGACGGCTTTTTCGCGAAAGCGGTATCGGCAATCAACTTGCCCAGGTTTTGAAACTCATCATTCTTTGCCACGAAGTCCGTCTCACAATTCAAAGCGATCAACACGGCCTCTTTCTTATCGTCAGAAACTTTGATAAATACAGACCCTTCTTTGGCTTCTTTATCCGAACGGGAAGCAGAGACTTTCTGTCCTTTCTTTCTTAAGATCTCGATAGCTTTTTCAAAATCGCCATCTGCCTCCGTGAGGGCTTTCTTACAATCCATCATGCCGGCACCGGTCATGGTGCGCAGCTTATTTACATCTTGTGCAGAAATCATACATTTATTAAATTAAAAAATTCAAGATTCAAGGTTCAAAATTGAAACCCTAAATCTTGAATTTTGGATTTTAAATTTTGAATTGTTTTTAGGCTACGGCCTCGTCTACTTTGCGTTTCTCCTCTTCCTCTTTCTTCATTCCGGCATCTTCTTTATCCTTCTTGCGCTCCATCAAAGCCTCTTCAATGGCCTTGCCAATGTACTTGGTGATGATTGAAATCGACTTGAAGGCATCATCATTGGCCGGGATCGGAAAATCAATATCAGAAGGATCTGAATTGGTGTCTACCATTGCAAACACCGGGATATTCAATTTCTGCGCTTCTGCTACCGCAATGTGCTCGCGTTTCACATCAATAACGAAAAGTGCGGCTGGCAAACGGTTCAAGTCCGCAATACCACCCAACAGTTTTTCCAACTTCGCCTTCTCACGTGATACCATGAGGCGCTCACGCTTAGCCAGGTTGTTAAACGCATCGTCTTTCATCAACTTCTCAATCTGCGCCAACTTCTTCAACGACTTGCGAATGGTAGCAAAGTTGGTGAGCATACCGCCTAACCAACGCTCTGTTACAAACGGCATGTTGAGACGGGTAGCCTCTTCTACAATAATATCCTTGGCTTGCTTCTTGGTGGCCACGAGCATGATTTTGCGGCCCGAGCGCACAATATTCTTAATAGCAAAAGTTGCTTCCTCCAGGCACTTGAGGGTCTTATTCAGGTCGATGATGTGGATGCCATTGTTCTCCATGAAAATGTACTCCGACATCCGTGGGTCCCACTTGCGGGTAAGGTGCCCGAAGTGAACACCGGCTTCCATCAATTCCTGGGTTGTCATTTTATCTGCCATGCTATTGCTATTCGAATGATTAACGTTTGCTGAATTGGAATCTTCTTCTTGCCTTTCTGCGGCCTGGCTTCTTGCGCTCCACCATGCGTGAATCGCGGGTGAGCAGACCTTCTTTCTTCAAAGGTGCGCGGTTTTCGGTGTTGATCGTCACCAGTGCACGC
>JAIENH010000022.1 GCA_019751475.1 Cyclobacteriaceae bacterium | reverse complement strand
TGGGATCAGTAACGATTAAGCATGCTACGCTGGGTGACATCGTAAAAGAGACAGACCACTTTATACCGTTGTTTGGACTTACACCCAGTCTTGGCCCGATTGCAAATTGGGGGCTTGAGATTGAAAAGAGCGCAGTGAAAGTCAATACGTTTGATTATTCCACCAATCGCAAGGGCATTTATGCCGTGGGTGACATCAACACGTATCCCGGCAAGTTGAAATTGATTTTATGCGGCTTCCACGAAGGTACGCTTGCCGTGCAGTCTGCCTTCGCTGTTATTCATCCCAACAAAAAGAATGTTTTGAAATACACCACGGTTAATGGTGTAAACAGCTTCTAACGATTTCATTTCAACAGGAATTTCGCATGGACAACATGATTCAAGTGACCATCATTGACCGGGAAGGTGTGCCCCACCCGTTGGACGCACCTACGGACATGAACATGAATATCATGGAGATCTGCAAATCGTATGAGCTACCGGTGGAGGGAACCTGTGGGGGTATGGCCCTTTGCGCTTCTTGCCAATGTTACCTGGAGTCTGACACCCCGCTGCCGGAACAAAGCGATGCAGAGCTGGCCATGCTTGACCAGGCGTTTCATGTAAAAGACAATAGTCGGTTGGGCTGCCAGATCAGGATCACTCCTGAAATTGATGGTATAGTGTTGCGACTTGCCCCTCAGTAGACGTAGCCTTAGGCAAGGTGAAGTAGAAGGTTGTGCCTTTGCCGAGTTCACTTTCCAGCCAAATGCGGCCACCGCTCTTTTCGATAAATTCTTTGCATAAAATCAGTCCGAGGCCCGTGCCTTTTTCATTGGCTGTGCCACGGGTGCTGTAGCCTGAGGTCTTCTTAAACAAAAGTTCTTTTGCCTCCGGCTTTATACCGATACCGTTGTCAGAAACAGATACGATAATCTCATTATCTTTTTCAGATGCTTCCACCCAGATGCGACCCCCGCTTTCTGTGAACTTCATGGCATTACACACCAGGTTGCGGAGCACGAGGCTGAGTACGTTAGGATCTGCCATCACAACTAAGGCGCCAGGCACCTTGTTTTCCATGGAAATATTTTTCGGGTAGAGATTTTTGAGTGCGCTGAAACTCTCCTCTACCTGGGCGCGCAGCACTACTTTTTGTTGTTGGATTTTAAGGGTATCCATTTGCAACAGCGTCCAGTCAAGGAGGTTATTGACAAGGCCGCGGGTGTAATTAAATTGAACGCGCAAGGCTTGTGTCAACGAAGTGAATTCTTCCGGTGAAATATGCTTTTGCTCCAGTAGGTCAAGCGAACCGGAAAGCGCGTTTAACGGGGAGCGAAGATCGTGGGATATGACAGAGAAAAATTTATCTTTCACCTTGTTTAGTTGCTCCAGTTCAAGGCTGCGTTTCTTGATTTCTTCCTGGTGATCCAACAGTAGTTTTGTGATGCGCTTGCGCCTTTGCCCGCTGCGATAAAGTGTAAACAGCAAAATCGTTGACAACACTGCCACTACTACTAATATGTTTTGTATGAGTTCTTGCCGCTTCAATTCAGTTTGCTGCTGTTCGCCTGCCCGACTTAGGGCGGCAATCTTTGTGTCTTTGCCCTCCGTTTCAAATCGTACTCTATTTTGAAATAGTTTTTCAATGGTTGACTGGCTGTATAAACTGTCGCGCAGGGCGTTGTGCTCTTTTATAGACAAGTATGAATTCCGGTAGTCGCTCTTGCTTTCATAGAGTGCGGCCAATTCGCGATAAGCGCTCAGGGCGAGATTTCTGGCGTTGATTTCTTTGGTCAAAGCAATGCATTGCTGGTAGTGCTGCAAGGCCTTTGCATGATTTCCGGTGCGCATCATTACCATGCCGCGGCCGAGTTCACATTCGGCCAGGCCAAAATTGTTATTGATGCTCTTGTGCAATGCGGTGACAGAATCATAATACAGAAGTGACTTATCGTACTCACCCATGTCTAGAGCTAGGCGTGCGAGGTGAGATTGTATGCGCGAGTTTAATACTCTAATTTTTCGCTCACGCGCGATGCGCAGGGCTTCGGTCATATATTTCTGCGCGGTGCCAAATTCCTTTTTCTCCCGGAATAACTCTCCTAATCGATCGGCTGTATACGGCTTACCAAGATTTTCACTGAACTGTTTACTGATCTTCGTAGCAGTGGCATAGTAATTATAGGAGACATCGTACTGCTGTAGGTCCATGAAGAGAGTGCCCATGTTGTGCAGGATGATGGCCATGTACAGTGAGTCTTTCTGTAGAGGTACCTTCCTGCGATTCTGTACCATGCGGTATGCCTCGGTCAGGTAATCATAGGCCTCGTCTATTTCACCCAGGTCGCGATAGTCAAGTCCGACATCCATGACGGAGCGCGCGGCCGCAAGGGTGTCCCCGGCAGCTGTAAAATACTGCACGCACAGCTTGTCATATTGCATGGCTGAGTAATAGTCACCCTCCAGTGTTTCCAGGAAAGCCATGCGTTGGTTTGTGATTGCTTTGGCCCAATTTTCATCCAATTTTTCAGCTAAATCGAATGCCTGGTCAGCATACCTGCGCGATTGTGGGTAGTCAGTATATTCCGATTGGTCGGAAAGCGCCACCAAAATCTTAACTCGGGTGGAGTCGTCTGCGGCTACGACAAGCTGTTTTTCAAGCTCCTTTAAGGTGTCTTGACTTCTGGAAGTAATTGGCGCTAGAGAAAAAACCACCAGAAGGCCAAGCAAGCCCCTTCTAAGCCCCCAAATGGGGTAGAGTAGCGGCTGTGCGATATTTTGATGGTTTTGGGACGAGTCCATCTCGCAAAATTGCAGGAAGGCAAGCCTCTAAATTCTTCAAAAACGGCCAATAACCTACATGGATAAGTCTTTTAATTCCAGAGCGGATGTTTCTCCAGGTGAACAGCCTTTTGAAAAAATAGCTTAGTGGAGGCCTCAAATGAGTCGGTGAAATCTGACACCAAGAAGTGATCTTCGGTAGTTGAGTGATTATTCAGTAGTCCCTTTTCTTCAAGATGATTGAAAAGGCTCCGGGCTACCGCCTCTGATGAGTCAAGCACTTCTACATTGCCTCCGTAGAAATCGTTTATTTCTTTTTTGATAAGCGGGTAGTGTGTGCATCCAAGAATGAGAGCCTGTATATTTTGCAGGATGGGATCGCGCAGGTATTTATCAATAATGTCGTGGCTGATCTTATTGTTAAAAAAACCTTCTTCAATCATGGGCACCAACAAAGGAGTAGCCAGCGAGTGAAGCGTAATGTTTCTACCCAAGGCCGCAATCTTACTGGCATACATACCGGATTGTACGGTACGCTTGGTGCCAATCAACCCAACGGAACAGTCGTGAAATTTTTCAGTCACCCATTGCACCATTGGGTCGATCACATTTATGACTTTCACAGAATTTTGTGTGTACTCTTTCAGTAACTCGTAGGCGGCCGAGCTGGCGGAATTGCAGGCAATGACAATGACCTTGCAATTTTTTTTCATCAGTACGTCAGCGATTTTTATGGAATAGGCCTGAATAGCTGCTTCTGATTTATCGCCATACGGCAAATGGGCAGTGTCACCAAAATAAATTATGCTCTCATGCGGCATCATTTGCTTGATGGCATGGGCTACCGTGAGACCACCAATGCCGCTATCGAAAATGCCGATGGGTTGGTCGGGACTCAGTGCTGCCATAAGAGGATACGCATCAAAAAAGGCATCGCGCGGGTAGCGTTGATTTTTGTAATATTGTGCCCAAACTTAATCCCTAATTGTATGGCATACAACCTGCTTCGCGGTAAACGCGGCATCATATTCGGAGCTCTGGATGAAAACTCCATCGCCTGGAAAACGGCTCTGAAAATAAAAGAGGAAGGTGGTCAGTTTACACTTACAAACGCACCCATTGCCATGCGCATGGGAAAGATCAAAGAACTGGCAACTCAATGTCAGGCCGAGATCATTCCGGCTGATGCCACGCTGGAGGCCGACCTGCAGACGTTGTTTACAAAATCCATGGAAGTGCTGGGTGGCAAACTCGATTTTGTACTTCACTCCATCGGCATGAGTCCTAACGTGCGCAAAGACCGTCCCTATGGAGACCTTAACTATGACTGGTATTTAAAAACACTTGACATCTCCGGTGTTTCTTTTCACAAAGTATTGCAGACAGCGGAGAAGACCGATGCTATGAACGAGTGGGGCTCTATCGTAGCGCTCACCTACATTGCTTCGCAGCGCACATTCCCTGACTATTCTGATATGGCGCAGGCCAAGGCTGTGCTTGAGTCCATTGCCCGCAGCTATGGTTATCGTTTTGCCAAGTCGAAGAAGGTGCGGGTCAATACCATTTCACAATCGCCTACAAAGACAACGGCCGGTGCGGGTATTTCCGGTTTCGATGTGTTCTTTGATTATGCGCAGATGATGTCGCCTTTGGGCAACGCCTCCGGTGAAGACTGTGCAAATTATATCGCGCTGATGTTCTCTGACCTGAGCCGCATGGTAACGATGCAAAACCTAATGCACGATGGTGGATTTTCAACCACGGGCATCACGGAAGATCTGATTGCGCGATTAACGAAATAAAATTCAAAAGACGGGGCGTACTAAAAAGTGCTGCCCTGTTTTTTCTATGGTCACCTTTCCTCCTTGCAAAATCAACCTGGGGCTACACGTCCTTTCAAAGCGATCGGATGGATATCACGACCTGTCTACCTGTTTTTATCCGCTACCCTTTACGGATGTGTTGGAGATTCTGCCTGCCGAGACGTGGTCATTCACGCAGACGGGTATTCCGGTGCCAGGCAGTGAAGCAGATAATCTTTGCTCGAAGGCTTATCATCTTCTTAAAAATGATTTTGCCATTGGGTCTATTCGGATGCATTTGCATAAAATTGTCCCGATGGGGGCTGGCCTGGGTGGTGGTTCTTCGGATGCTGCCTATGTGCTGCGTTCTCTCAATCAGATTTTCAACTTGAACTTGTCAACGGAAAAATTGATGCAGTATGCTTCCAGGCTGGGCAGCGATTGTGCTTTTTTTATCCAAGACCAACCGCAGATGGGAAGCGGTAGAGGGGAAATTTTATCGGATGCTTCGGTTAGCTTGAAGGGCTGGTATTGCGTTTTGATTAAGCCCCCCGTGCACGTTTCTACGGCTGAGGCGTATGCTGGCATTGTGCCTGCTAAGCCGACAGATGAACTTTCTACCATTCTGAAGTTACCAATCGATCAGTGGCGAACACGCTTAATAAATGATTTTGAAACGTCTGTCTTTAAGAAACACCCGGAAATCAAGGTTGCGAAAGATTCTCTGTATGAATGTGGGGCCACCTATGCATCCATGACGGGCTCGGGTGCCGCTGTGTATGGAATTTTTAAAAATGAAGTAGACGTGCGATCTCAGTTTAGTGGACAATGGCTGTGGTCTGGCCAACTGTAAATCGCTTTTTTATCCACGGATACACCAGTACAGCACAAAGCAAAATGACAGTGCCCGTGTAAAAACGCATCGTCATTTTTTCTGATTCGCCAAAAATCAGTACGGCCATTACTATACCATATATGGGCTCCAGGTTCAGCGTAAGCTGAAAAAAGAAAACGCTGATCTTCTTCATCAACTCTACTCCGGCCGAATATGCGTACACAGAACACAGCCACGCCAGCAAAGCAAGACAAATCCAATCCATGAGGTTGGGTGTTAACTGCAACTCATGGCTTGCTGCCCAATAGTGCGTGTAAATTGGAAAAAATAGAATTGTACCCAGGCAGGCACCTACCATTTCATAGAATGTGATGGCGTATGAACTGATGCGGTGAACCAACTGAGAATTGATTACGGAAAAGACAGCACACGTTAAGCCGGACAGTACACCCAGTATAAGACCCGTTGAATATGAGAAATCGGCCGAGAAGATGATGTAGAGGCCCACCAAAACAATGGAACCAAATACAAACTCAATCATCCTGATACGTTGGCCCTTCACGAGCGGCTCCAGAAAAGCCGTCCACAAACTGGCAGTGGCAAATCCGACCAGGCTTACAGAAATATTAGAGACGCGTGCAGAGGCGAAAAACGTAAGCCAGTGAGCGCTCACAATAAATCCGGTGAGCAGCAGCTTCACAAGATCACTCGTTGATACCTTGAACGATGACTTCACCGCCACGAGCAATACTGCCATTCCAATAGCGGCCAACAATGTCCGGTAGAAAACCATCTCAACAGCCGGCAGTGTAATGAGCTTACCCAAGATGCCTGTAAATCCCCAAAGAAAAACAAGGAAATGAAGCTTGAGATAATCGCCCGTAGTGTGCATCAGCGCGGAGTGAAACGGTACATAGTGCCGGAGATGATGCCAAAAATTACATTGGGTATCCAGGCTGCTACGATAGGGTGAAGTTGCCCTGCTTCGGCAAATGTGCGCGAGAGCATGAAAAACAAAATGAAGATGAAGGTGAGGATAAAGCCCAGGGCAATCTGGAGGCCTGTACCACCCCGGCTCTTGCGCGAAGAAACAATCACTCCCATGAACACAAGAATGAACGTTGTGAAAGGTGAAGCAAACCGCGAGTGCTTTTCTGATTCATACATCTGCGCACCTGTGGAGCCTCTGAATTTTATTTTTTCAATTTGTTCGTCCAGCTCGGGTATGGTCATGCCATCATAACTTCGGTCTTGCGTTTCAAAATCCTTCGGTGTGATAACCAACGTAGTGTCCTTCGTGTAGCCCGTTTTTTGAAACGTGGAGACGTCTATTTGGCCTGTGCTGGTGAAGACGTCATTTACTTTCTTGTATTTCCAATAGGAGAGTTTCCATTTTT
>JAIENH010000060.1 GCA_019751475.1 Cyclobacteriaceae bacterium | reverse complement strand
CCCGAAATTATCTTGCCGGTAACGGTAGTTTGAGCACTCGCACTGAGCGAAATGCTAAAGAGAAGTAAAAAAGCTAAGATTCCTTTTAGAATCGGCCTATCTCCTCCTGAAAACAGTAAAGAATTTTGCATAGGGGTTTTTAGGTTAATTTTTTGACCCCGCAAAAGTTCTGAACTGCTTTGACGTTAGGAGTATCTGCCTATTATCTTCCTTGGAAGTTTATGTTATACCATCATAAAGAGAATAATCTCTTGATAACATTGAGCACTTACTTTGAAATGGTAACTGGAAGAAGAGCGACTTCTCGAGATGAATGCTTCGATACTTATACCAAGTAGTTGGAAGCCTTAACTTTTAGATAATGTCGAAATTTATCAGTCTAAAATTAACGTACATCATTTTTGAAATGATGTAAAGAAAACGCGTAACAATAACTACTACAATACTTCAAGACAACTTCGCTGAAGTATAATTCAATTTGTAAGAGTTTGGAGCAGAGCTGAGGTAGCTTTGAAAAACAATTTAAACCAAAAAATTTTATGAAAAAGATCACGGTAAGTCTGGCGGTTGCTTTAGTAGTTGGACTAGTGATGTCCTTCACATCAAGCAACAAGGTTTTATTGAAAGGCGACAGCGAAAATCTGTTTACATGCAATCCGCCCACGCTAACATTTGATGGAATGGGAAATCCTCAAACGCTTTGCGCGAACACCACTTATGATGTAAGAATTGTCGGGACGGCCAATGCAAGCTTAACATCTATCACAAACGGGACTCTTTTTGGGAAAAATCCAGATGATTTTCCTACAAACTGGAGAATTAGACCAACACTTCCAGCCAATACGACCTCAGGAATAATGACAATCCAGATTTGGGGACAATGCTATTCTTCTGGCTCGCTCGTAAACTCTCCACTTGCAACTTATACTTATACGGTACTATTCAGCGGAGGGCCCGGTGGCATGTGCAATAAGTAAAATAATGAAGCTTGTGAAAAGGGCCATCTTTCTTTAAAGGAAAGGTGGCCCTTTATATCGATCAAAATTTCCTACTTGACGCAAGTGTCGTGTGTTGCATTTGGTGAACCCTCTTGTGACTTTCTAATTGCGCTCAACGCAATGACTACCACGCAGAAACAATTTCTTCCGCCAGTCCGAAAGACAATGTCATGCCTGCTCCACTCAAACCATTCACGATTTGCACGCGGGATTCTGGTTCAAGTATGATGTGTAGTGAGCCTGGTACTTTCGGGTATGTTCCGTTCCACCGCTCGGTAATGTGGTAATCGGCCGTTACAAATTTTTCAAAGTAGCGAAGAATCAATTCATTCACTTCTTCCGAGTCAAATGGCTCTACTGACTTGAAATAATGATGTGAATCACCGATGATTACCTCGTTTGTGCTATTCTGAGAAACGAGAATATGAATGCCGTGCTCCTTTAGCTTTGGCTCTTCAATATCCAACCGTTCGTCCAGCTTTTTCAAGCTTTTGCATTTTGAAAAAGCCGCATAGTGGCGCAGCGTTGTGCCGGCACACAATGAAGGCCCAAAAGAAGCGGGTTGCTTGAGTACAGCCTTCATCATTTGAAGTTTACACTTAGTCAACGTTTGCTTCTCAAAATCGTGGGGATACAGTGTTTCGAAATCGGCACCACTGCAAATCACTACGCGGTCTACCTTCCAAATTTCTTTCGATGATCGCACCAGTGGCAGCGTGATATCGGTTACAACATGCCCAAAGCGAAGAATGAGGCCGTACTTTTCCTCCAACCACAAGGGTATTTGCCTAATCGCTTCCCGCGAATAGACCACCATTTCCGTCTCACTCCACAGAGCAGCCCTCAAGCCCTCCTTCCGTATCGCAGGGCTTCTGCGCAAAGCTTCCGCAGGAGATATGAGTCCACATTGGTACCCGGCATGACGATAGAGCGCTACAAACTCTTCGAGCACGGCTTGCTCATCATCCGCATAGGCCAAGTGGAGCGATCCGTTTTGGTTGCACCAGATGCTGGCTTGTGCGACAATCTCTCGCCAATGTTCCCGACTGCGAAGCGCCCTATCAAGGCCACCTGATGGCTCCTGGCCAATGGGCCACACCATACCAAAGTTGCGCACTGAGGCACCAATCGCGAATTGCTCGCGCTCGAACATAACCACTTTCAGACCTTTGCGCAACGCCATATAAGCGTGCGCCAGGCCTACTATACCTGCCCCCACAATGGCAACATCTGCTGACTTGTCCATGAATATTTTTTTAGATTAAGCCTCCGCTAAAATGGATTACAAAGATTTTATAGTGACACCGCAAAAAAGCGATTTCTTTGTAAAGATTTGATTAATTCTTTGCATGTGGGCTAATTATCATTGTCATTCTATTTTTTGTGATGGCAAGAACTCCATTCACGACATCGTGACAATGGCCCGACAACTGGGTATGCATTCCATTGGTGTTTCCTCGCATGCACCTCTTCCCTTTCCATCCTCCTGGTGCATGAAGTCTGACCAACTGAATGCCTATCTGCAGGTGATCGAACGCGATAAAAGTAAGCCAGGGTCCACCGAAGTGTATGCCGGGATGGAAATTGACTTCATACCTGGTAAAATTTCGCCACGGGATTTTAAACATCAACTTGACTACACCATCGGATCGGTGCATTTCGTAGATTATTTCTCAGACGGCCGTGGCTGGGAAATAGATGGGCCGCACAATTTCTTTCTCCAGGGGCTTGAGGCGATATTCAAAAACGATATCCAGCAAGTAGTAGAACGATATTTCGAACTTACCCGTGAGATGGTTGCAACCGGGCAGCCTGATGTAATCGGCCACATGGATAAAATCAAAATTCAAAACATCCAGGAAAAGTTTTTCCGCGAAAGCGACACCTGGTACCAGCAAGCCATTGACCAAACCCTCACCACAATAGCCCGCTATGGCGGAATTGTGGAAGTAAACACACGGGGTCTGTATCAACAAAAAACAACAACAACCTACCCCAGCCCCTGGGTACTGGAAAAAATACTCGCGAAAAAAATTCCTATAACACTTAGCTCTGATGCCCATCATCGGGATGATCTGACAAACTGCTTTCCAGATGTTACCAAACAATTAATACAATTTGGTTTCAAAGAGATTCATATCTTGTCGCAAGGAAAATGGACACCCACCCGATTTAACGAACATGGCATCCTCAACTAAAGGTTCTTTTGTTGCGCGCTGGCTGGGTCAAACCAACACCATACTCTTCTCTGTTTACACAGCACTAGCGGCCTTTAGCCTTTACACCTGCGTCTACGCTTTCCGAAAAACATTTTCAGTGGCCACCTTCGAAGGCATCCACTATTTTGATATTGACTACAAAATATGGTTGGTTACCTTCCAGGTGATGGGCTATGCCGCCTCCAAGTTTGCGGGAATCAAAATCATCTCTGAACTGCAAGCCAAATCACGGGCGTTTGGTATTTTATTAATGGTGACCATCGCAGGCGTGTCATGGCTGCTGTTTGCACTTGTTCCGGCACCGTACAATATTATTTTTCTGTTCACGAATGGTTTTCCACTGGGCCTTGTATGGGGCATGGTCTTTGGCTACCTCGAGGGCAGACGCAACACCGATGTGCTGGGCGCTTCGCTGGCAGTGAGTTTTATATTTTCGGCCGGTCTGTGCAAGTCGGTGGGGGGCTACATCATGCGCGACTGGCATGTGAGTGAGACGTGGATGCCGTTTACAGCCGCTTTACTTTTTCTTCTTCCGTTACTGATTTTTTTATGGCTGTTAGATCAAGTGCCACCACCTTCAGCGGAAGATGAGAAACTTCGCACGAGGCGCCAACCCATGAGCCTGGAAGAACGGAAAGACTTCGTTCGCAATTTCCTTCCAGGGCTGGCACTCATCATAGGTCTGTACGTGTTTCTTACTGCTTTCCGCGATTTCAGGGATAATTTCTCGGCCGAAATTTGGAAGTCACTGGGATATGGAAATTCGCCCGAGATTTTCACTACCACAGAAGTACCGGTAAGCATCGCCTGCCTGGTAGTCATTGGCAGTATCGTTTTGATAAAAAACAACTATGTGGCGCTTAGCGCGATTCAAGTGCTGATATTGGCGGGCACACTAATCACCGGCATTTCCACGTATGCATTTCAAGAGCAGTTGATCAGTGCACCTGTGTGGATGACACTCACCGGTTTGGGTCTCTACCTGGGCTACATCCCATTTAACAGTTCATTCTTCGACAGACTGCTGGCTACTTTTAAAATTACGGGCACGGTGGGATTTGTGATGTACCTGGCGGACTCAGTCGGCTACCTGGGCAGCGTATTCGTGATGTTTTATCGGAACTTCGGTCAGCGAGGTTTAAGCTGGTTGGAATTCTTCATGAAAGGCGCTTACGTGCTTTCTATTTTTGGGTTCGTGCTGGTGATTGGATCGATGATTTATTTTCATCGCAAGCACAAAAGATTCGAGCTCACCAAATAATAAAATGACCTACCGCCCGGCTATCAGACGATTTTTAAGAGTGCTATTGAATAACTGAATGTAGCGGATGGCATCCCCTGGTAGATTTGGATCAAGATTAAATTCCTTCTCTTTCTCAGCCAATTGAAATCTAATTGCCGGATACAAGACCGCGCGAAACTTGCTTAATTTTTCAACGGAGTAGTTATAGAAAAAGTAATAATGGTAGCCATCACTATCGGATGGGTGATCTTTCAATACACCTTTTGCTTTACGCAACACGGGAATTTCACCGGCTACTACAACTTCATACAACTTGTTGTCAATGGACAGGAATTTCCGGTTGATATTATCGGTCGGATCGTAAAACCGAAATGATTTTACCGAGTTGGCCAGCAGTACCTGGCGATTGTCTTCACGCTTAACGATGAGTAAATCATGACCGGGATGGTAAAAGATTTCGCCAGCAAGTACAGAACCATCTGATGTTACCACTGCACCTGAATACCACTCATCGCTTTGGCCTAAAGCACAGAAGAATAGCAAGTTGCAGACAGCGAGGCCCAATATTCTCATCTCATGTTATCGAATGTTAACTTTAAATTAACATTTCAGTAACAAGAGAACAAGCACTTGCCAAAAAATAATTTTGACTTCAGCAGAGTTTGAGACTACTCAGCTTTTCAACACGTCATTGCAAATCAAGTATTGCTAAGATTTCTGGAACCGAGCTGATAAGATGTGTGGGGTTTTCTTTTTGTAACTCCTCTCGACTAAAAGCTCCTGACGTAATACCAATTACCCAACCACAGCCAGCCGATTTTCCTTCCTGCATATCCGAAGCCGTATCGCCTACTTTTGCCACAGCCGAAGCATCTTTTACTTCTAACACTTCCATCAGGCGTAAAATCAAATCGGGATAAGGGCGCCCCCGCTCTACTTCATCACTTGTTGCGCTGGCATCGATGAGTCCTTTTTCGCGCCATTGCATGCGCTCCAACAGTGCGTTGGTAATGGGCCTGTCAAATCCTGTATCCACTGCTACGCGGATTCCCTCATCCTTCAATTTGCGAAATGTATCGCTCACCCCTTCGTTCTCACCTACCTCCGGGCTGAATCGATAGAAGTCGATCATTGACTTGACAAAGATCTCATGAATGTCAGCTATTAACTCTGGACGAATGTCCGGGTGCTGATATTGCTGCAATAATTTTTCAATGGCCACAGGTTTCGGAATACCCATCACCTCATTTGCATCTTCTAATGAAATTGGCACGTGATATTGTTCCAAGGCCATTTGCAACACGCGGTGTACGTCCCGGTTATCTTTCACGGTAGTACCGGCCAAATCAAAAACAATGAGTTCAGGTAGTTTTGTCATGATGGCAAATTACAATTGATCGAAATAGTTTTATCATCTCGGACAAAAAGGAATTCAGAATATTTGAAAATACTCTTAATGGTTTGGTAACCTAGTCAACCTCTGGACATCGTATCTTTGATTCTTGACAGTTGCAACTATTGAGCAAACGGTAGACGAGGTATTCGCCTTGTATGATCGGTACGGCTCTGCCGACTACATTGGTGAGCCGGTCTCTCAGATTGAACACATGTCGCAGTCGGCACAGCTTGCTATGCAAGCCGGGTATGATGATGAAGTGGTGTTGGCTTCCTTCTTCCACGACATCGGTCACATCTGTGTAATGGCAAATGAAGCTGCCTCGATGGGAGGCTTCGGCATCAAGAGCCACGAGCGAATCGGTGCTGACTTTTTGCGCGCAAAAGGTTTTCCGGAAAAAGTAGCCGCATTGGTGGAGAACCATGTGCAAGCCAAACGATACCTCACCTTCAAGTATCCTGATTATTTTAACGCACTCTCCGAGGCCAGCAAAAAAACACTTGAGTTCCAGGGTGGCAAAATGACAGAAGCTGAAGCAACTGCATTTGAAAAAGATGCACTGTTTGACTTGAGCATACAAATGAGAAAGTGGGATGAACTCGCCAAGGAGACCGCGGTACCCCTCATCGACCTAAACGTACTCAAATCAAAAGCACGGGTGCTGCTGACCAGGGCCGTCCCGGGGCCTTCCTCAGCGCTTTTGTAGAGTAAATTTATCTTTTAAATTTGCAGTCCTGTTTAGAAAACGGGCCTGTAGCTTAACTGAATAAAGCATCTGACTACGGATCAGAAGACTCGGGGTTTGAATCCCTGCAGGCTCACTACCAAAACCTCAACGAACTGTTGAGGTTTTTTATTTTACCGATTTTAGTAACTCAAATAAAAACCGAAGGGGAAACCAATTTTGGTTTCCCCTTCGGTTTAAAT
>JAIENH010000557.1 GCA_019751475.1 Cyclobacteriaceae bacterium | reverse complement strand
TAAGGATCAGATCGTTGAAAAGAACCTGATCTTTAACAACTTCAACAAGGACCGACTTCGCGATGCTGGTTATGAAACAGGTAAAATTGTGCTAGGGAAAAATGTTTGGCTTGGACTTAAATCTACTGTATTGATGGGGGTGGAGCTAGGTAATAATACTGTTGTGGGTGCCCATAGCCTTGTGAATAAAAGTTTCCCTGACAATAGCCTCATTGCCGGTATTCCTGCCCGATCCATTTCTAATGCTGAAAGTTAATGTTATCCATCTCAATCCTTTAGAGTGTCTTCTCAGTCTATCTAATTAGCTAGCTTCGTATTGCTAAGTAATCCGCCTCACTACCTGCATGAACGTTTTGTTTTATACGCCTTTTAATTCACGATCGCGTGATACCGAATCAGTGATGCAGGCTTTTGTATCTGATGGCCACACGGTCTTTCTGCTCACTCAAACTCAGCAAGGCCCATACCATGAAGAATGTAGAAAGTTGGGAGTACAGGTATATTCAAAACTTCTTACTAAGTCAAATCCTATTGTTTACTTTCTTCGCCACTCGATCTATCTGTTTCGATTTATAAAGGAATACAAAATAGATATCGTTTATGCTCATCTCGAAACGGCTGCATTGCCTGCTGTGCTGATACAACCCTTCGTAAAAGCTAAGGTTGTGGCTTGTCGGCACATTGTGGACGAAGCTTACCTATTTAAGAACAAAAATTTTATTTTATTAAATAAAATCGTTTATCGATTGGCTCGTCAAGTTATTACAGTATCGGTGCGATCGAAAGATTTTATGATAAATACCGAGAAGATCAATTCATCTAAAATTCAAGTGATAAGGCTAGCCTACAATTTTGAATTGTACCCTGGTGTTGATAATCTCGAGGCAGTCAAGATCCGGTCAGCCTATTCAAGCGAACTATTATTACTCACAGCCTGTCGTCTGGTAGGCCCCAAGCGAGCTGATCACTCTATCCGAGTAGTACAGGAACTTCTAAAAATGGGAATTTCGGCAAAGCTTTTGATTTTGGGAGATGGGCCTGATCGTGAGATGTTACAAGCATTGATAACAAGTGCTGGCCTTGAGAATAATGTGTGGTTACTTGGTTTTAAGACAAATATACTTGACTATTTGACGGCCTGTGATTGGCTTGTGCATCCGTCCTTGCTTGACTCTAGTTCGGTAATCATAAAAGAGGCTGGATTATGTCGAAAGCCAATAGTGGTATGCTCGGGTGTTGGCGATGTAGATGAGTATTTGACTCATGGGCAAAATGCATTCCTTGTATCAAAAGAAAATACTGTACGTGAAATGGTAAGTATCATCGCGAGCCATTATCGAAATAAATCAGCACTTGAGGAGATGGGTAGGGCCTTAGAAGAAAGTGTACGAGAGCGTTTTTCAATCAATCGTGTAATTGAAGAATACAGACGTTTTCATAAAACGATGAAAACGAATTAAATTGTTGTGTTTAACTTCCTGCTTTGACAGACGCTGATTCAGATTTAATTTTATTTTCCATTATAGTTCCAACCTATAACAGGGCCTCCTTTGTAAAAGCGGCCGTTGAATCAATTTTACATCAGACGTACAATCATTTTGAAGTAATTATAATCGATGATGGCAGTACCGACAATACGGAAGAAACCATTCTTAGATTATTTAGTCATTTGCCAAAAGTCGCCTATTTTAAACAGAACAACAGTGAAAGAGGGGCGGCAAGAAATCGCGGCAGCGAATTGGCCAAAGGGAAGTACATCATGTTTTTCGATTCAGATGACCTTATGATGCCGAACCATCTTGAAGAGGCTCGAAGATTTATTAAGCATCAAAACTTTCCTGAGATTTTCCATTTAAATTATGAAGTAAAAACACCAGAAGGCAGATTAATCAGAGTAGGTCCATCATCGATGGAGACAGCGAATGCAAAATTGATTCATGGAAATTTTTTGAGTTGCAATGGGGTGATTCTTCGAAGGGATGTAGCCTTGAGTAATCCATTTAATGAGGACAGGACTTTGGCAGCCATGGAGGATTGGGAGTTGTGGCTCCGGTTGGCTGTTCAGTATCAGATTTACATGGTGTCTAAAATTACAACGACTATCGTTGACCACGACTCGAGAAGTGTATCGCAAGCCGATAAGGGCAAATTGAAAGCTCGGGTAAATATGTTAATGCAATGTGTGTTGCAAAATGAGGACGTGGCAAAGTACTACAGTGCTAGCCTGGCGAGTTTCAAGTCCAGTTGTTTTACATACGTTTCACTTCATTTGGCGATTATTGGTGGCGACAGATCAGAAGCGATTTCTTACCTGATAAATGGTATCAGGGAAGATTATTCGGCTATTTTTACCCGGAGGTTCGTGGCCATTTTGAAACATTTGCTGTAAATGAAGTCAGGCCCTCAAAACATACTGGTGATTACATACTGGAGCTATGATGACGCTCTTATCCAAACATACACACTTCCTTATGTCAAAATAATTCAAAAGTATCTTCCTATAGGAAGTAAAATCTATCTGCTTACATTAGAGAAGTTTCCTGACCAGGTCGGCTCCATTAGAATCCGGGGCGAGTTGGAAGAAAATGGTATTGAATGGCTTCCTCAAAAATATAATCCTTTTGGCTTCCAAGCGATCGTACAGTGGATCAAACTTGTGTTTACCCTTAGGAAATTCATTTTATTGAATAGGATCGAAACGATTCATTGTTGGTGCACCCCAGCGGGTGCTGCTGGATATCTTCTTTCAGTCATAACAGGACGAAGGCTTATAATCGACAGTTATGAGCCTCACGCAGAGGCCATGGTGGAAAATGGTACTTGGAAAAAAAATGGTTTAGCTTTTCGCTTGCTGTTTTGGCTTGAAGCAAAACAAACCAAGCGTGCATCTTATCTTATAGCAGCAACGGAGAGTATGAAGGCCTACATGCATTTGAAATACGAGGTAAAGGCTGCTAATTTTTTTGCAAAACCAGCTTGTGTTAACTTAGAATTGTTTTCTGAAGAAAAAATAAAGAACACCGATCTTCTAAAAACATTTTCCCTTACGGATAAGATTGTATGTGTGTATGCAGGTAAACTCGGTGGAATTTATTTAGATAAGGAGGTTTTTGATTTTTTGAAGATTGCATTTGATTATTGGGGCCATTCATTCAGAGCATTATTTCTCACTAGTCACGCCCGGAGTGTGATAGAAGAGTATTGCATAGAATCGAAGCTAGATCCGAATGTAGTAATCGTAAAGTTTGTTCCTCATAAGGAAGTCCCAGCATATATGGGCCTGGCAGATTTCGCATTGACTCCCGTAAAGCCAGTACCCACGAAGCGATACTGCACTCCCATCAAAAATGGGGAGTACTGGGCATTGGGGCTGCCAGTTGTGATACCCAATCATATCTCTGATGATTCTGATATTATTATTAAACATAATATAGGGGCCGTATGGAGATCGCTTGATGAAGAGTCATATCGGGAGGCTGTGATCAAAATCGATACCCTGATCAAAACCCCTGACTCGCAGCGATATGCAAAAATTAGACAAGTTGCCATTCAATATCGTAGCTTTGAAATTGCCGAAAATGTTTATCGCAGCATTTATGGGGGCTAAGTCTTTCGTCTTTCCTATTTTTGGATTTTAAAAGTTACCATGAAAAAAATTCTTATTACGGGAGGGGCGGGTTTTATCGGAGGTTCATTGGCGGAGCGGCTGTTAGCAAATAAGGATTATTATGTTGTATTAGTAGATAATCTCTTAACAGGAGAAAGTTGGAAAGTACCGATAGATGATCGATGTAAATTCATTAAATGTGACGTAAACAATTTTAATGACATTTCATCTGTGATGACGGCATTCAATTTTGATTATGTTTTTCACTACGCTGCAGTAGTAGGTGTAAAACGCACTATTGAGAATCCGATCATGGTGTTGAATGATCTCGAAGGCATCAAAAACATTCTGAACTTATGCAAGAATACAGGCGTCAAAAGAGTCTTTTTTTCAAGTTCATCCGAGGTATATGGTGAGCCGGTTGAGCTGCCGCAACACGAAGAAACTACTCCGCTTAACTCGCGACTACCTTATGCGGTGGTTAAAAATGTAGGAGAATCATTTTGCCGCTCCTATCAAAAAGAGTTTGGGTTGGACTTCACCATATTTCGCTTTTTTAATACTTATGGCCTTAAACAAAGTACAGATTTTGTAGTATCGAAGTTTATAAGTGCAGCCCGCCAAGGTCAGCCAATTACTATTTATGGAACTGGGCAGCAAACGCGGACCTTCTGTCATATTCATGACAATACGGATTGTGTCATTCAAATAATGACACGAGACCTCATGATCAACGAGGTTATTAACATAGGAAGTGATGTTGATGTTACTATTCTACAGTTGGCCGAATTAATCATTCAGCTTACCGGATCGAAATCTAAGATAGAATTTCTACCACCGCTAAAGGAAGGAGATATGACAAGGAGATTGCCGGATGCACGTAAAATGAAGAAAATTCTAAACAGAAATCTTTTGTCACTTGAGGCAGGTCTTAAGGACGTTCTCGAAAAAACTAAGTAGAAATTAGTCTCAGTTCTGTGGGGTATCGCATTATTTTCTTTGCACTAGCACTCCTTGTCTTCTTTCCTCGAGGCGTGCAAGGCCAATGCGTCACCATTGACTATAACCTTCCATCTTCAGCTTGCTTGAATGAAAACTTGTATATCACTAATACCACACCCAGTGGCAGTTATTCCTGGGATTTCTGTACCGGAGATTTCAGTAACACTCCTTCAGCTTCATTATTTTTCGGAATTGAGCTAGCCTCTGGCCGACCTGGGTTTGATCTGGTGAAGGATGGTGCCATATGGTATGGCTTCTTTACGGGCACTACATCCAATCTGCTTTTCCGTGTTACATTCGGTTCGGGTCTTAATTCAGCACCCACAGTAACAGAAAATCTAGGTAACCTTGGGGGAACGCTGAATGCTCCTGGCCAAATTAGAATTGTCAATGAAAATGGTCTTTGGTTTGGGCTAATCCACAATACAGGCACGGGCGACCTTGTTAAACTGAGTTTTGGTACGAGCTTGAGTAATCCAGTTACTACAAGTCTGTTGAATGTTGGGGTGGCGCATGGTAATGGGGGTTTTGGGGTCGGCCGAGACGTAGCGAATGGTTGGGTGTGTGTATTTTCAAATACCTCCAATCAATTCACCATCGTTAGATTAGGTACTACGATTTCTTCGCCTCAACCTTCGGATATTTTAATATCTTCAACTGTACCAGCAGCTATTCTTGGCGATGTAGAGGTATCAAATGTATGCGGTAATTGGTATGCATTTGCTTCTGACTTTGCAGGGGGTCGTGTTTTCAGAGCATCCTTCGGATCTAATCTCTTTTCAATTCCAACAGCAAGTCAGATCAGCACTGTGCCTGCTGCCAATCTGGGAAGAATTAAATTTGTAAAGGATGGAGAAAATCACTCTCTACTTGTATCAGCACTTGATGGGTTATTTTTTAAACTTGACTTTGGTACCGACCCCACCTCAACACCTGTTCTTGATAACGAGGGTAACGTGGGGGGCGGACTTCCTCCCAACATTTACGCGTTGGACGCTGTCAAAGAGACTTCAATATGGACCATTATCACGTCAAGTCAGGGTACCGGTAATGCTTTTAAAATTAGCTATCCAAATGTATGCTCTGCTGTGGCGCAGACCTCTCTATTGCAATATCCTCAAGTAAAATTTTCTTCGCCTTCTACTTTCAACGTTTCACTAGACTATACAAATGCGGGTGTTGTTACTACTAAAACAAAATCCATACTTATTAAATCTTTAGTCCCTCCTGATATTGACTTTAACTCTCAAAATAGTTGCGTTAGTAACCCGGTTAATTTCAGTCCAATAAACTCCTCTGGGGGTTTAACTTCATACCAATGGGACTTTGGAGATATGAATACAGCAACAGTATCAAATCCATCGAATGTTTATGCTATAGCAGCCTCGTATACGGTGGTGCTTACCGTTAGTTCCTCTAATAGCTGCTCAAACACCGTGGTTAAACCAATTGCCATTTACAACTCTCCTATCGCTGACTTTACTATTCCATCAGTTAATCCATTCTGTACCAATCAAAACTATTCTTTTTCTAATATTTCCGGATTTGATGTCGGCTCAAACCCTTCTTGGGAGTGGCGCCTCAATGGATTGCTGATTTCCACGCAACAAAATCTTTCTACACCCTTCATGTCAGCTACATCGCAAGAGATCAGGCTAAGGGCCATTATCCCGGGTTGTTCTAATGAAATGATCAAAACTATCCCTATAGTAAAAGCTGGCCCGCAGGTTAATTTCTCTGTAAATGATAACTGTCAAAACAGTCAAGTGCTATTCACAAACAATACGGGCGGGGTTAACACTTCGTACGCTTGGGATTTTGGTGATGGCGGCACCTCTTCTCAAGTTAGTCCGACATATTCATATTCTTCTGCCAATACTTTTCAATCAAAATTGACGGTAAGCAATGCTGATGGCTGTCAAAATTTTCTAATCAAGCCGGTGCGTATTTACTCTTTGCCTCAACCTGATTTCTCTGTCTCTCTTCCTCCCTTTTCATGTGCAAATTCGTCTACGCCTTTTCAGAATAATACACCACCCCTTACTGACAGTGACCTCGCTAATTGGGTTTGGCAATTTGGAGATGCGGTAGGTGGCACGTCAGTTGACCTTTCTCCATCGTATACATATGCACAATCTGGCAACTATAGTGTGACGTTGACAAGTACATCC